>DYLZ01000038.1 GCA_020721775.1 Sulfurovum sp. | reverse complement strand
TGCGAATGCAAATATAAGTTATTCAAATGCCGGGCTTATCAATAATTTAGCCGGCAAGGTGATAGCAAATTATTGGCTTGATAAGGTCTACTCAAAAGAAGAGGGATTTGCGCATAGAAATGCCGATTTGCATATTCATGATCTTGATAATCTTAGCGGTTATTGCGCCGGATGGAGCCTTAGAGTTTTGCTTGATGAAGGATTTAACGGCGTTAGAGGCAGAGTTGAGAGCAGGGCGCCAAATCATTTTAGAGAAGCATTAGGTCAAATGGTTAATTTCTTGGGAATTTTGCAAAGCGAATGGGCAGGGGCTCAAGCGTTTAGCAGCTTTGATACATATCTTGCTCCATATGTTTTTAAAGATAAACTCTCTTTTGATGAAATAAAAAAAGCTCTTAAAGGATTCGTTTACAATCTTAATGTTCCTTCTAGGTGGGGACAAAGCCCATTTACAAATGTTACAATTGACTGGACGGTTCCGGAAGATCTAAAAACCCAATATCCCACAAGAAATCAAAAACATCTATTTTCAAAAATCGATGATAGTGAGTTATTGGCAATAGCAAAAAAAAGAAACGGTTTGATCAATAAATTAACTGACTTAACATATGCTGACTTTAAAGAAGAGATGGGGCTGATAAATAGGGCATTTTATGAGATATTAACGGAAGGGGATGCGATAGGACAGCCATTCACTTTTCCTATTCCTACAGTAAATATAACTGAAGATTTTGATTGGAATGGAGAAAATACAGATATTTTATTTGAAAATACAGCTAAAATAGGTTCAAGTTATTTTCAAAATTTTATCGGAAGCCAGTATATAATAGATGAAAATGGCCAAAGAGTAAAAAATGAACAAGCTTACAAGCCAAATGCCGTAAGATCTATGTGCTGTAGATTGCAACTTGATCTAAGAGAGCTGCTAAAAAGAGGCGGCGGTCTTTTTGGAAGCGCAGAAATGACCGGCTCGATAGGCGTTGTTACTATCAATGGCGCGCGGTTGGGATATCTTTATAAAAACGATAAAAATGCACTATACAATAGATTGGTTGAGCTTATGGAGCTTGCAAAAAGCACTTTAGAGAAGAAAAGAATAATTCTCAATGCATTATTTGAACAAGGTTTGTATCCATATACAAAAAGATATTTACATAACTTCAATAATCACTTTTCAACCATAGGTATCAATGGGCTAAATGAGATGATTAGAAATTTTACAAATGATAAATATGATATTTCAACAGAGTTTGGAATGAGTTTTGCAAATGAATTTCTTGATATTATGAGGGAAAATATAATTCGTTTTCAAGAAGAGACAGGCAATTTGTATAACCTTGAAGCAACTCCTGCAGAAGGAGCGACATATAGGTTTGCCAAAGAAGACAAAAAAAGATACCCTGATATTTTACAAGCAGGTTTTGGTGAAAATATTTACTATACAAACTCATCGCAACTTCCGGTAGACTATACGACAGATCCTTTTGAAGCGCTTGATCTGCAAGATGATCTGCAATGCAAATATACGGGAGGTACAGTTTTGCATCTATATATGAATGAAAAATTTTCTACTATAGAGAGCGTAAAAAAATTTGTAAGATCTGTTATAGAAAATTATAAATTACCATACATTACAGTTACTCCTCTTTTTTCGATATGCCCAAAACATGGCTATTTGAGTGGTGAACATGAATATTGTCCAAAATGTGATATAGAAAATGGCATCATCTAATATATGTGATATTACGCCGTTTACATTGCAAGATTTCCCCGATACGCCTTCTTGCATTCTATGGTTTAGCGGATGCAATATGCTATGCAGATATTGTCATAATTTGGATATTGTATTTGAGCGAACAAAAAAAATAGAAGAAGAATATATTTTAGATTTTTTAAGATCAAGAATAGGAAAACTTGAAGGGGTTGTGTTGTGCGGAGGAGAACCGACGCTTTATAAAGATCTTGATCTTTTTGTTAAAAAAATAAAAGAGTTAGGTTTTAAAATAAAATTGGATACAAACGGAAGCGATCTTGAAGCAGTTAAAAAAATTCTACCGTATATTGATTTTGTAGCGATCGATTTCAAATCCGATATTACGCGATTTAAAAATATTACGCGATCATCTTTGTTTGATGAATTTTATGAAACATTAAAATATCTTATTGAGTCAAATATAAATCTGGAAGTCAGAACAACTTACCACCATAAATTACTGGGCTATGAAACTTTAAATCAAATGACACTTATGCTTGAACAGTTGGGGTATAAAAATAGTTATTATATTCAAAGAGCAAATGCTACAGAAGATTTTGAGGAATCATATTATTTAGATATGAGTAAAATTGAAAAAAGAACTTTTGAAATAAAATCCAGACAATAGAAGATAGAAATGTCATAAGTATACTAAAAATATGAAGATAGCATTTATGCGCATAAATACCCAGCATCAAAATTTAAAGGAGTATAGAAAAAATTGACCCGATTAAATATGCGCATTTGATGTATGCAAAAATGCATACATCATCATTTTTAGAAGTTATATCTTCCCCATACACGAACAGTGTTTTGAGCATCATGTGTAGTGACATCATCATCTTGATAAATATAAGCCGCAAACATATTGACCGGTCCTACTTTTGTTTTGTATATCAAGTCTGCTTCTGTATAATCATTTACCGCCCCGTTTGTATAATCAACGCTTAATCCAAGGTTGCCTCCAAGCACATCAGCATTAATGTTACCGACCACGGTATCGTTATCATTTCTAATTTTATCTTGGTTTAAAAGCATTTGTGTATATAAAGGTGTTTTAACGCCTCCGACATTAAATACTCCTGCAGTTGATTTGTTTACATGAGAGTATGCTAAAGATGCATTAACAATATCTATTTTACCGCTAACTTTAGCTCCAAATGCATTTGTATCAGATGTGCCTGTCAGACCAAGCAATACAGCACCGCCTTGAAGACCTATCTTTGCAATACCCGCATTGTACTGAGCATCAGCCCAAAGAATATTTACATCGTCTCCCAAATAACCTGTTGAATTAAGTGCGTCTTTGTTAAGATCGCTTAAATAATAATATGAACCTGTCAATGTCAAATCAGCTATTGATTTGTTTTGTGCTGTAAGCATCCATACACCATCGTTGCCGTTGAGTTTGTCGAAATCATTCATATTAAAACCGACATTATTGTAATTTGCATCTCTCACCCATGCACCCACAAGAGTAGTATTTGGAAGGTCTGTGTTTACGACAAGAGCCGCATTAAAAGTATTTTTAAATAACATCCAATCTTCTGACCATGCAAATGGAGAAAGCGCTAACGGAAGCTCTTGACGACCGATTTTAATGTTTGTATTGCCAATACCGTAAGTTAGATAAAGTTGTGAGATGTATGCAGCATTAAGTTCACTACCAGCTTTTTGCATTACCCCGCTTACTACATCTTCTTCAAGACCCAATGTTCCAAGACCGGTAAGCTCAGCGCCAAAACCTATGCCTGCTATCAGATCGGCATTTGTAGCTCTAAGTTGTAAGCCTGCATTTGCTCGCGAATTGCCACTTGTTGGACTATTTGGTCCTTGATCAAAAAGATCGCCTGCTCCCCAGTTATCTTGTGTTTGATAATACAATACGCCTTGACCGCTAAATTTCCAACCAGTAGCTGTCGGCGCCGGTGCCGGAGTCGGAGCCGGTGTAACAACCGCTGGTTCAACCGGAGCTATATCTCCGCCCGCAAAAAGTAACCCCGAAGTTACAACTGATAAAATAAGTGCTCTTTTCATTTTTTCTCCTTCTTAGATAATTTTATTGAACACACTGTAACTATATATAAAAAAAAGAAGTATTTCATTGATCTATGTCAATAATAATCTTGAATTATTTTTTATTTTATTGACAGATGTCAATGAAAACAATGTTACAAAGGGAATATACTTATGCTTGTAATAATATTAATTAGAAGGAGAGAAAATGAGTTTAGATAGGCGAGATTTCCTTAAAAGCGCTGTAGCAGCAAGCGCGGCAGGAGCAGTAGGATTATCCATACCGACTAGCTTGAGTGCAAAATCAGAAGAGGCGCAAAAAAGTTGGAGATGGGACAAAGCGGTATGTAGATTTTGCGGAACAGGATGTGGGATAATGGTTGCAACTAAAAATGGTAAGATAGTTGCAGTAAAAGGAGATCCTGAAGCACCGGTAAATCGTGGGCTTAACTGCATTAAAGGATATTTTAATGCAAAAATTATGTATGGGGCGGATAGATTGAAAACGCCTTTACTTAGAGTAAATGATAAGGGCGAATTCGATAAGCATGGGAAATTTGTTCCTGTAAGCTGGCAAAGAGCGTTTGATGAAATGGAAAAACATGCAAAAAAAGCTCTTAAAGAGAGCGGACCTGAGGGTGTCGCTATGTTCTCCTCGGGGCAACATACTATCATGGAAGGGTATGCTGCATTAAAATTATTTAAAGCAGGTTTTAGAAGTAATGCTTTAGATCCAAATGCTAGACATTGTATGGCAAGTGCTGTTGTAGGATTTTATCAAACTTTTGGAATAGATGAACCAAGCGGATGTTATGATGATATAGAACTTACTGATACGGTTGTGTGCTGGGGTCCAAATATGGCTGAGATGCATCCGATTTTATGGTCTAGGGTAAGTGATAGAAAGCTTAGTGATCCTGATAGAGTGCAAGTTGTAAATATTTCAACATATAGGAATAGAACATCTGATTTGGCTGATATGGAGATAATCTTTTCACCAAATACCGATTTGGCATTGTGGAACTATATAGCTCATGAGATAGTATATAATCATCCTGAGGCTATTGATTGGGATTTTGTAAAGAAAAATATCGTTTTTGCAGCTCAGCCTGTAAATATCGGTTATGGAATGAGAAAAGCAGATGAAAAATCTATAAAAGACGGCAAATATAGTGATAAAGAGATGGAGACAGTCAAAAAAGAGATGTCTAAAGTTGTCTCTGCAAAAGAAGCACCTGCTCTCGCTCCTTTTGGGTACAAAGAGGGCGATGTGATGAAAAATGAAACTCCATTGGTTGATGGAAAGCCTAATGATTTGAAACACTGGGAAATATCTTTTGAAGAGTACAAAAAATTCTTAGCGCCTTATACGCTTGATTATGTTGCAAAAATATCAAAAGGCGATCCGGATGAGCCGATCGAAGAGTTTAAGAAAAAACTTCAAAAATTAGCCGCTTTATATATAGAAAAAAATAGAAAAGTGGTCTCTTTTTGGACAATGGGTATGAATCAACATACTCGTGGAACTTGGGTAAATACACTATCATATAATGTTCACTTCTTGTTAAATAAACAAGCTAAGCCAGGGAATGGAGCATTCTCTCTTACAGGTCAACCATCGGCTTGTGGAACAGCTAGAGAAGTTGGAACTTTTACTCATAGATTACCTGCTGATATGATGGTAGCAAATCCAAAACATAGAGCTATCACTGAAAAAATATGGAAAGTTCCGGAAGGAACTATCAACCCGATAGGTAATCAGCATATTGTAAAGATTCATAGAGATATAGAAGACGGTGTTGTAAAATTTGCTTGGGTAAGTGTATGTAATCCATATCAAGATAGTGCAAATGGGATGCACTGGATAAAGGCCGCTAGAGAAACTGACTGTTTTATAGTAACTTCTGATGGATATCCGGGTATTAGCGCCAAAGTTAGCGATCTGATCTTACCAAGCGCTATGATCTATGAGAAATGGGGCGGATACGGTAATGCTGAGAGACGAACACAGCTATGGAGACAACAAGTTGAACCTGTCGGCGATGCTATGAGTGATACTTGGCAAATTGTTGAATTTAGTAAACGATTTACCATAAAAGATGTATGGGGAGAGTCTAAACTTAGAGGAAAAAATAAAGAGACAGGTAAGCCAAATATGCTTCCAAGTGTTATTGATAAAGCAAAAGCTATGGGATATAATGAAAATACAACTCTTTATGAGATCTTATTTGCAAATAAAGATGCAAAAACTTATAAAATTGACGATAACGACCCTGTTCAAAAAGGATATGATAACACTGAATGTAAAGGTGATTCAAGAAAAACTTTAGGATCGGATGGAAAACCATGGAGTGGATATGGCTTTTTCTTACAAAAATATCTATTTGAAGAGTACGCAAGCTTTGGCAGAGGTCATGGACATGATTTGGCTCCATTTGATGTTTATCATCAAGTCAGAGGGTTAAAATGGCCGGTTGTTGATGGCAAGGAGACACAATGGAGATTTAATGCCAAGTATGATCCTTATGCAAAAAAAGAGAACAATGGCGAGTTTGCATTTTACGGCAAAATAGCTAAAGAGTTAAAACAAGGAAATTTAAAAGGTATAACAGATCCAAAAGATGCAAAACCAAAACCGCTTAAAAATAAAGCAAAAATATTTGCAAGACCATATATGGATCCGCCTGAAATGCCGGATAAAGAGTATCCTGTTTGGCTTTGTACAGGAAGGGTATTGGAGCATTGGCATAGCGGAACTATGACCATGAGGGTTCCTGAACTTTATCGTGCTGTTCCTGAAGCAGTTTGTTATATGAATCCAAAAGATGCAGAAGCATATGGACTTAAACAAGGCGAACTATGCTGGGTTGAAAGCAGAAGAGGCAAGGTAAAAGCAAGAGTTGATACAAGGGGTAGAAATAGACCAAGCAGGGGGCTTGTCTTTGTACCGTGGTTTGATGAAAAAGTATTTATCAATAAAGTTACTTTGGATGCTACTTGTCCGATGAGTAAACAAACAGACTATAAAAAATGTGCAGTAAAAATATATAAGGCTTAAATGATGGAAAATCAAGAAAACAATAGAAGAAAATTTATTGTTTCCTCTGTTCAAAGTGTAGGTCTAATGACCGTGGGTGGGGTATTGCTTGGAGGATATGCAACTAAAGCAAAATCGTCACCAATGGTTCTTAGACCACCGGCAGCCATCAAAGAAGAAGACTTTTTGACTGCTTGCGTAAAATGCGGATTATGCGCCGAAGCATGTAGAAATCGTGATTCAAATATAGACAGAAGTACAGGTAAAGCAAAAAAGTCTACACTTAAAATTGCAAAAGCAGGAGATGAAAGGCTTATCGGCACGCCATATTTTGTTCCGCGTGATATTCCTTGTTATATGTGTCCGGATATCCCATGTGTACCGGTTTGTCCTTCTGGAGCTTTGGATATCAAGTCTGTTCTGAATAAGAAAAATGAGCTTGATATCAATAAAGCAAAAATGGGTTTAGCAGTAGTAGATAGAGAATCTTGTGTTGCTTTTTGGGGGATACAGTGTGACGCTTGTTATAGAGCATGTCCTCTTTTAGATAAAGCCATAACTTTAGAGTATCAAAAAAACGAAAGAACAGGAAAGCATGCGTATCTGTTGCCGATCGTTCATAGTGATGCTTGTACAGGATGTGGACTTTGTGAAAAAGCGTGTGTGACAGAAAAGCCTGCTATATTTGTACTTCCGCGTGATATTGCGCAAGGTAAGGTTGGAAGTCATTATGTAAAAGGCTGGGATGTAAAAGATCAAGAGAGAGTAAAAGATGCGCAAGTTTTTGAATCAAAAACGGGAATTAATAAAGGGTCAGCGCTTGATTATTTAAATTCAAAGGATGAATTTTGAAAAATAGTAAATATTTAATCTTGAGAAGAGTTGTTCAGATTTTGATAATGTTTCTATATTTTACAGCCAATGCATATGGTTGGAAAATTTTAAAAGGCACCTTTGGTTCATCTGTTTTATTTGGAAAAGTTCCTTTGGCTGATCCTTATAATATTGCGCAGATATTAGCTACCGGATTTGTGGTTGGCGCTGATGTACTGATTGGCGGTTTAATAATTGTTTTGTTTTATGCCATAATCGGCGGCAGGGCTTTTTGTAGCTGGGTTTGCCCTGTGAATATTGTTACAGATCTAGCAAATTATCTAAGAAGAAAGTTGAAATTGGATAGTTTGGAAACTAACTATAGGTTTATTAAGAGAAGTACTAGATACTGGATAGCCGGTATTATTATCATTGTCTCTGCTTTGACAGGGGTGGCAGCTTTTGAAGTATTTAGCCCTATTACTATTATGCAAAGAGGAATTATCTTTGGATTTGGCATGGGAGCTGCGGTGCTTTTGGCAATATTTTTGTTTGATCTGTTTGGTGTTAAAAATGGATGGTGTGGACATCTATGTCCTTTGGGCGCAACATACAGTTTGATAGGTTCTTTTAGCTTAATTCGCGTTAAGCATAATCATGAAAACTGTACTAATTGTATGAAATGTAAGATTGTTTGTCCTGAAAATCAAGTATTGCATATGATTAATAAAGAAAGCATAAGCGTAACAAGCGGTGAGTGTACGAACTGTGGTAGATGTATTGATGTGTGCAATGATAATGCACTGAGATTTGAATTGAAAAAATTTAACAAAAAGGATTAGAAAATGAGAAAAAAAATATTTGCATTAGCTATTTTGGTTGCAATATTTGGAGTCGGTTGTAGTAAGACCGACAGTGATGGTAACGCTTCAGGCGTAACTTCGATAAACGAAAGTGATCTTGCTCTAAGAAAAGGCGATTTATTTACAGAAGATGAAGTGTCAGGAGCAGAAGCCAACTACAGCTCAGCTGCTCCCGGAACTTCAACTAAATTTGAAAGATCTTTTACAAATGCACCGCCGATGATACCGCATGAAATTAAAGATATGTTGCCAATTACAATTAAGAATAATCAATGTATAAGTTGTCATGACAGAGAGAGTGCAAAAGATATGAAAGCTGCTATGCCGAACCTTACATCAATCCCTGATACTCACTATAGGGATCTAAGATCTAAAGATCAAAAAGATTTGGGGCATTTGGCAGGTGCTAGATTTAACTGCGTTCAGTGTCATGCGCCTCAGGCAAATGTTAAACCTTTGGTTAAAAATAATTTTGCTCCAGACTATCAAGATGAGAGTGAAAAACATGGGTCTAATCTTAAAGATACAATCAATATAGGAAAAGATACGCTAAAAAAATAATAAAATAATGGATAGAAACAGAAGAGGTTTTTTTGCTAAAATTTTACAGCAGAAGCATAACAATAGAAATATTGCTATGCTTCCCTATGCAAAAAACATAAAAATATTTGAGCAAAATTGTATAGAATGCGAAACAAAAGATTGTGTTAGCATGTGTGATGAAAATATTATTTTTTTGGATAAAAACGGTATTCCATTGATCGATTTAAATAGATCAGGATGTACATTTTGTGACAAATGTTTGCTATCTTGTAATAAAGATTTTTTAGATAGTAATTTAAAATCAATATTTGCAGACATTGTGTTAGATACAAACAGTTGCTTATCGCACAATCAAACAATGTGTTTTAGTTGCAAAGACATCTGTATGGCTAATGCTATTAAATTCAATGGTTTATTCAATCCTACTATAGAAGAAAATATTTGCACTAAATGTGGTTTTTGTATAAATGTATGTCCTGTGGCATCTATCGAAATAAGGAGTAAATGGTGAGATATTTTTTATTTATAATTCTTATTTTTATTTATGGTTGTAATGATAATAAAAGTTATAAAATAGAATCTGAGAACAACAATTCGTTACTAAAGATCGTAAACGATAAGTACAAAAACAGTTCTTCAATTCAAATTCAAGACTTAAAATTTAAATCTATTGCTCCTGCAAAAGAGATTCAAGCATCAGGCGTTGTAAAGGATATGGTTTATCAAGATAATAAACTTTATGCGGCAACAGATAACGGTTCAGTTGATATTTTCAAAGATAATCTTTTAGTAGGTCAAATAAAGGTACCTGCGTACAAAGATGATTTATATGGTGAAAATAAAATATCTACAATTTTTTCATTTGATATTTTGGATGATAAAGCAATTGTAGTTTGTTCCGATAAAACATCAAATAAGTCACCTTATCTTTATCAAAACGGAAAATTTGAAAAATTGTCAATAAATGGCACAATTGTAAAAGCGCGATTTGTTGATAATGAAAAAGTTATTTTTGGATTACTTAGTAATGAAATCGTGCTTTATGATATCGGCAAAAAACATGAGATATACAGAACAAAGGTTAGTGAATCTTCTTTTGCAGATATGCATCTTGACTTTAACAAAAGAAAACTAGCCATTGGTGTTGAATCCGGAATATTGTATATATTAGATGTTTTGAGTGGAGATATCATAGAGACTATTGATAACATCAATAAAGATAAAACATTTAGAGTAGATATAAATGAAAATTTAATTTTTTCTGCAAATCAAGACAGAAGCGCCAGAATTTTTGATATTAATAAAAAAACATACAAAGAATTTAACGCCTATTTTTTAGTTTATAGCGGGGCAATAAGTCCAAATAAGGATAAAATTATTTTTTCTATTAATGAAAAGAATGAATTTGTTGTATTGGATATGTTAAATCTAGATAGAGGTTATTTGTTAAGCGGTCAAAAATCTACGCCAAATATAGCGTTGTTTATAAACAATAATACTATCTATACATCAAGTGATGATGAAAATATAATAATGTGGAAAATACCATAAGGAGTTAATATGAACATTTCAAGTATTGTTATTCAGGCAAAAAGCGAATATATAGATAGCATTGTGGAGCAGATCCAAGAATGTGATTTTTGCGAATACTATCTGCACGACAAGCAAAAAGGTAAAATTATAGTAGTTGTAGAGGGAGAAAGTACTGATGATGAAATTCAAAGCGTAAAAAAAATAGAGCAGATACCCCATGTCATTTCAGCCACCATGATGATGAGTTATAGCGAAGAAGAGCTTGACAAAGAAAGAGAGAAGCTGGGGATGGAGGATGATGTTCCTCAAATGCTTAATGACGATACTATAGAGATTAAAGATATAGTTTATAATGGTGATTTAAAGAAAAAAATATTTTAATTTAATGAATTTTAATATTGTTATTATTAGAAATACTTTGTACCAAAGATTGTAGCCGTATCAGTATATGAGTAACGACTAGCATTGTGAATTATGTTACAATACCTTATGTCATTTAAGGAGTTTTAAAATGCCAAACAGTGTCCATGAAAAATTAGGATCTATCTCTAGCCAGTGCGATGAGTTTTTAATCAATGAGCATTTATCAGCATTGGTGAAAGAAGCAAACAGCTTTATCCCACAAATAGATGTAAAAGATTTGACTATTGATGATAAAACAATCCTGCTTGATGTCAGAGAGCCCGAGGAATTTTCAAGCGGATTTATACCGTTAGGCACCGTTTTAACTATCCCGCGGGGCAAGTTAGAATTTATGGCAATAGAAAAGCTGGCAAAAGTTTACGGTCAAGATGCAAAGATAATAACATATTGCCTCAAAGGATCAAGAGGAAGTTTAGCTGCCATGCAGCTAAAAAAATTAGGCTTCACTAATGTCTCTAACCTTAAAGGCGGGATATTGGAATGGATAAATAGCGGAAAAACAATAAAAAATTATTTGGGCGAGTTTAGGTTAGTATGAAAAAGATTGTATTATTTTTCTTTTTGATGTATAGTTTCGTTTTTGCTTCAGATGCTTATACCCCACCAAAAGGAAGTGTTGAGAGGGTAGCTATCATGGATGCCTCTTAAGGGCAGAAGTGAAACATTATCATAAAATCGATGCTGTTTTTAAAGTTCAATACTTGAGAGTCAAAAACGGTTGGGCATGGATCGCAGCTTTACCTATGAGCAAGAATGGCAAAAGCAATTATGAAGATGTAACCGCATTGCTTCATAACAAAAAAGGCGTATGGAGAGTCGAAGAGTTGGTTTGTACAGAGCCGGAAACTCCTGGCTGCATTGATGATTCAAATTATTTTAAAGATTTGAAGAAAAAATTTCCTCAAGCTCCAAGTGAAATATTTAGAAAATAATTAAAATATAAAGTCAAAAAGTTTGCCAAAAAGCGGTACTGTAACGAGGCTTA
>DYLZ01000003.1 GCA_020721775.1 Sulfurovum sp. | reverse complement strand
AAACATATTTTAATTTTTAGTATATTATGATTAGTTTGATTAATTTCAAATAAAAGGATTCATATGGCAAGAGTAGTTGTTATGGGTGGTGGGGTCTCAGGACACACTGCTGCGACATTTGCAAAAAAATGGCTTGGAAGCAAGCACGAGGTTATTGTTGTTACTCCAAATAGTCTTTGGAACTGGATTCCATCAAATATATGGGTCGGTATAGGAAAAATGACAAAAGAAGATGTTACTTTTGCTTTAGCTCCTGTTTATAAAAAAGCAGGTATTGACTACAGACAGGCAAAAGCAGTAAGTATACATCCGGAAGGCAAAGAAGGAAGCAATAAACCTTATATTACGATACAATACACAGGTCAAAATAAAGAAGGGGAAACTGAAGAGCTTACATATGATTATCTGATCAATGCAACAGGACCTAAACTTAATTTTGCGGCAACTCCCGGTCTTGGGGACGCTAATGGAATAGGAGAACATACAGTATCGATATGTACGGCAGATCACGCGGTACACGCCAGTCATGAACTTCAAAAGATTTTTGAAAAAGCAAAAACTTCAAGACAAAAGGTTCTGGTAGGTACAGGTCATGGCATGTGTACATGCCAAGGTGCTGCATTTGAGTATATCTTCAACATTGAGCATGAAGCAAAAAAAGCCGGTGTCAGAGACAATCTGGATATCACATGGATCTCAAATGAGTCGTTCTTGGGTGATTTCGGCATGGGCGGAATGCATCTAAATGTTGGAGGCTACACGGCTTCTAGTAAAATATTTGCCGAATCACTATATAGTGAAAGAAACATAAATTGGATAACCGGTGCTCATGTAAATAAAGTAGAAGCCAAAAAAGCGCATTATGAAAAATTAGACGGTACTATGGGTGTTGAAGAGTTTGATTTTGCTATGCTTATCCCTCCATTTGCAGGAGTCGGCCTTAAAGCTTATGATAAAAGCGGAGCAGATATCACAGAAACTTTATTTGCACCAGACGGATTTATGAAAGTTGATGCCAATTACGCAGCCGGTGCATATGAAAACTGGAAAGCAAGCGATTGGCCTAGAACTTTGCAAAATCCGACTTATCATAATATCTTTGCGGTCGGCATCGCATTTGCTCCACCACATCCGATTTCTAAACCTATGAGTTCACCAAACGGGACTCAAATATTTCCAACGGCTCCAAGAACAGGTATGCCAAGTGCAATGATGGGCAAAGCAGTAGCACACAGCATAGTAGATATGATCAACGGTGCAACAAAACCGACTCATACGGCGTGTATGGCAGAGATGGGCGCAGCTTGCGTAGCGAGTGCAGGCAAAGGAGTGTTTACAGGAACTGCTGCAGCGATGACTGTTTATCCTATAGTGCCTGATTTTGAAAAATATCCCGGTGTTGGCAGAGATATCAAGATGACAACAGGCGAGATAGGCCTTGCAGGACACTGGATCAAACATTTCTTGCACTTTGCATTTATTTGGAAAGCTCAGCTTAAGCCGGGTTGGACCCTTATCCCGGAATAAGAAATGTAAGTAAATTTTGGCTTTAGTTCAATTAGCGAGAGGAATTTGAGAGAGGCTTTGCCTTTCTCAAAGGAGAAATAATTAATAAAAAAGGAGAAAATAAAATGGCAGCAAAACACATGGAACATATCCAACCATATAGCCCGCAAGCAGGCACTATGATACCGACAAAATTTAGAAAATTTTTACGCACTTGCGTTATTTGGCAACTTATAAGATTTATTGCTATCAATATCAAAATGACAATATTGATACTCAAAAGCCACCACTAATAAATGTACCCTTTTGGGTACATTTAAATTCTTCATTCATCTATTTTTCATCTATTTCAAACCTTTATAAAAAAATTTACAAAGAGTTTATTAAAATTTAGAAAATATCTATTCAGGTTAGTTTAATTAAATTAAACTGAAGTGTCGGTTTTTACCCCAAAGTGTCCAATTTGAACCATTTTCGCACGCTAAACACTTCTCTTGGGTCGTGATCTATGCCATCTTCTCTGCCGTATGGGTCACTCTTGAGTTTATCCATAAGTGAATAATCCGCCACTTCTGCTAGGTCGTTTAGTGTTTTGATGGCTTTCATAGTTCCTCTTTGTTTAAAAATATAATTGTTTTCATAATACACAAATTTATTAAATTCTAGATTGTAGGTCTACCTGGAACAATTCTCTTTTTAATATCATATATTTTCAAATACTCATCTATTCTATCTTCAAGCTGTTTATCACTTAGGTTTGATTTCTCTTTTATGCTCATTCCCATCAAAAGACCTTTGGGAAGCATTGATTTTTGCTTGGTTGGATTTTTTAGAAAATTCACCATGGCTCGCTTCATATCCTCATGACTACTAAACTCCAAAAGGTATCTCTTGTATATCATATCCATAGGAATAGCACTTTGTTTGTGGCATTTCAGACAATCACTCTCAAAATTATTAGCAAATGAACCGATAGTGAAAAGTAAGGGCATGAAGATTATTTTTACCATTTTATCTCAACCTTTGTTGTTTTATTGATTACTGAGCTGATAGATATATCAAAACCATACATTTTGACTATTTTAGAAACTACGCTAAGCCCTATACCAAAGCCTCCCACGCTTTTATCAAACCTTTTGAATCTATCCATTGCATATTTCAGATTTTTTTCACTTATCCCAATTCCATCATTTTCTATCAACAACATATCATCTGTACAAATTATAGTTATATTGCCGTCAAGATTGTTATATTTGATAGCATTTGAGAGTAGATTGTCAAACATTCTAGCAAAATGGTGCTTGTCAATTTTACACTTTACATCATTAGCAATATTAGTTGTGAGATTTAATCTTTTGCTTTTTATGGATAGCTTGAAATACTCTATTCTCTCATATATATTTTTGCCAATATCAATATATTTTGAAGTAACAACCATATCTTGTTGAAGTTTTAGAAAAACCAAATCTTTGTAGATACCATTTAGCGTCTTTGATGCTATCTCTATTCTGTCAAATGATGTTTGTATCTCTTTTGATTTTGGTGTATCTTCTATAAGTTCAATATTTGATAGAATGGTATGAATTGGCGTGTTTAGTTCATGTGTTGTATCTTTTATGAAGTCATCAAGTACACTATAAGCATCCCTAAGTGGTCGCATAAATAACCTACCTAGTAGATAAGAAGCAAGAATTATAATCAAAAATGAAGCAATAAAAAAATAGATGATTTGCTTTTGTAGCTTATCAATAGGTGCCATATCTATATTGGATTTTATCATCAAAAAAGTTGTACCTAGAAAATGTGGCGATACCTTGGTGATAAAATAGCTTTTATCTCCGCTTACCCAAAACATCTCATCGTTCTTTAGCAACTTTGGAGCTTTGAATGTTGCATAAATCAGCTTCCTTTTATTATCATATATTGCACTTTCAAATCTCTTATTGGTGGGATACTCCACCTCATCGCCTGCATTTTGATGTGCAGATTTCAATTCATTCACAAACTCTTTTGACCAGCCATCCATTGTATCTTTTTGCCTATTCTCTATATTACTCATCTCATGATGATAATAAAATGAAACAGCTACAATAACAAGCAACATAGTCGAAACGATATAAACACCTATAAATCTATAAAGTGATTTTCTCTCAGCTACTTGCATAAATATATCCTATATTTTTGATAGTTTTTATCCTATCTTTGCCTATGTAGTTTCTGATATTTTTGATATATGCTCTCAAGCTTCCCTCGCTTGGCTCTTCTTCGTAATCATATATATGAGAGAATATCTCCTCTTTTGAGAGTATTCTATTTGGATTTTGGAGCATATATTGGAGCAATAGATGTTCTTTTGTTTTTAGTTTGAGTTCTATGTTATTTTTTAGCAGTTTTCTTGTGGCAGTATCGTAGGTGATTATATTGGTTATTTCTATTTTTTCGCTAGAGTTATGAGAAAATGACCTTTGGATGATAGATTCAATCCTCACAAACAGTTCACGCAATGCAAATGGCTTTCTTATATAGTCATCACAACCTAGATTGAATCCTCTCTCAACGCTATCCACATCATCCAATGAAGTTATCATTATCACAGGAGTTCCTACCCCTTTTTCTCGTATCTCTCTTAGAAGTTCAAAACCATTTTGCATGGGCACATTTACATCAAACAAAAATAGATCAAAAGATAATTCAAAAATCTTCTCGCCCGCTTCAAATCCATTAAATGCCTGAACTACCTCATAGCCTTTTGCACTCAAATATTCGCATATAGTATTACTAAGCTCTATCTCATCCTCAAGAAGTAGTATCCGACTATTTGTATTTTTTCTCATATATTAGTATAGCTTGTTTTTGCCTTGACCTTGACCCATACCTTGCCTATTGCCCTGACTCATTCCCATGCCTTGACCTTTTGCCATTGTGCCAGATTGTACTCTTTTTTGCATCTCTGCTCTAAATGCACTTCTATCTTGCAAAGTTACTTTGCCTCTCATACTTTGGAGTTGTGCGTTGCTCATGTTACTAAAATTTGTTGCAGCAAATACTCCTACTGTAAGCAAACTAACGATTATAACTGTCTTTTTCATTTTTACATCCTTTTTATATTTATTTGTTCTACATCATAATTTTACATGCCAAATGTGAACCAAATATGAATTATATTAGTTCATAAACAGTTCATACAATAATACTAAAATTGCACTATAAAAAAATTCGCAAGGAAAAATAATGAAAACAAAAAGTAAAATACAAAATAAGGAACACGGTAAAAATGGCGAAAATGAAGCATCAGAAATAGAAAATGTAATATCAGATGCCTCAACTACAGAGCTAACATATGACACTATGTCTCATGGAGTACATTATACTGAGGCAACTGGACTAATAGCTACAGATGCTATGTTAGCTACTGCTGCGACCTCATCGACTACACTTGCAACTGCTGGACTATCTATGGGGACTATTGGATTGAGTGCCTTAGGAGCAGTAGCAGTTGGTGGCGTAGTAGCTGCAGCAGGTGGTGGCTCTTCTAGTAGTGCTAGTCATAGTGGTGGAAATTCAAATGATGGATCTAGCAGTCAACTAGCAACACTAAGCGACCCAACTGCTACGGCTGAAAATATTGCCTTAGTGACTCCAGATATTCTATTTAGTATTGATGAAGAGAGAATGGCTAGAGATGTTTATGACGCATTATATGCCCAAACTGGACTAACCATATTTGATAATATTTCAGATGCTGAACAGACACATTATGATGCCATTCTGAACTATGCTATCAACTTAGGTATAGACACCTCAGCTCTTTTGACTACTCCAGGTACATACCTAAATCCTGAAGTACAAACAATGTATAATGATTTGATTGCACTTGGTTCACAATCAACTGCTGATGCCTTAAGTGTAGGCAAAACAGTAGAAGAAGTTGACATAGCAGACCTAAAAGCAATGATAGATGCTAGCCCTATCACATCACTAGATGCTGTATATACAAATCTATTAAGTGGTAGTTACAATCACCTTGATGCGTTTAACGCTCAAATAGCAACATTATAAAGGATAAAAAAAATGAAAATCAGACTCTCAATACTAATCTCGTCTGTTCTATTTATGGGAGGTTGTGCCACTCAACCAAAAAATGAAAATATTAATACAAGTGAAAATATTGCAGGAAAAGAGGTTTTCATATCCAAATGCACAATGTGCCATAGTGCTACAATGCCAAAAAGTGATGCAGAGAAGAATGCTCTAATAGCACCAGCCATGAGAGGGGTAATGAAACATATGCGTATGGAGTTTGGAAATGACACCAAAGCCATGAGTAGTTTTATGAAGGACTATATTGTGAATCCATCAAAAGAGAAATCTCTTTGTCAAAAAGACAAAATAGCAAGATTTGGACTTATGCCATCACAAAAAGATGCACTCACACCAAAAGAGCTTGATGATGTCGTCGATTATCTCATTGGTGCGTATAACTAGCCTCTAAAATGGCACACTAAGCGATATACTAATATCCCTACCCATATTCATAGCGTATCCTTTGTATGTGTCTAGGTAGCCTCTGGCAGCTCTATCAAAGATATTTGACACCTTGAGCTTTAGGTCAAGATTCTTGCTCTCAAACTTCACTTTTGAAGCAAATCCCAAATCAAACAACACATAAGAATCAGTATCTGCCGAGCCAAATGGAGTATTGTTGTACTGCGCGAATGGCTCATATTTGGATGCTACTTTTTGCTTGTGATAATACTTCATATCTAGGCTAATGCTATTATCACTAAACTGATGATAATTGGCTAAGTTTTGAGTTATGCCAAGTGAAAAGTTTTTTGGTGGCAAGTATTGTAATCTAGTGTCGTTTTTAGTATCCTTGCCCCAAAGCATCTCTGCAGTCCAATTGATAGAAGTCGATGGCAAAATAGGATACTCGCCATCAAGCTCTATGCCAAATATCCGTGCATCTGTTTGGGCGTGTTTCATCTCTGTGAGAGTTTGACCATTTACCACTTTAGTATTACCTGTGTTTTGTATGTAGATATAGTCATTGATTTTGTTATAATACGCTGTGATATTTGATTTTATGCCGTCTTTTAGGTATCTTAGGGAGAGATCAACGCCTCTACTGATCTCCTCTTTTAATTCAGG
This sequence comes from Sulfurovum sp., assembly GCA_020721775.1. GTDB lineage: Bacteria > Campylobacterota > Campylobacteria > Campylobacterales > Sulfurovaceae > BN30871. The sequence continues at coordinate 49,403 of DYLZ01000003.1, read as the reverse complement.
GTTGCCTATCTGATACGCTTGTACACCACCATGAACGCCTCCGGCATATAGTTCAAATATACTAGGGCTTCTAAAACCTTGAGATAGATTAGTTGCAATCCTCAAATCATCACTCAAAGCGTAGCTAACACCAACTGATCCACCTAAGGATGAGAAATCTTTGTCATTATTGGATGCATTAAATATACCGGACGAGACAAAAGGTTCATTTGTGCCACTAAGCGGAGCATAAATACTCTGCGTATCATATCTGACACCGGCTTGTACTATCCATTTATCAAACTCTCCTTCTTCAAAGAGATAAACACCTCTCCCTTTTTCAGTCGCTGATGGGGCTAGTTTGCCGGCTATGAGTTTTTGATCTTTATTGTATCCATCGATACCTATTTCACCTACAAATCCGGCTACATATGGGTGTTTGAGTGAAAGCTTTACGCTATCTCTAGCAGTCTCTAACTCTATATAGTTTGGTGATGTTTTACTATTTTTTATGTTGCTATATATATCGCCCGTGATTGCTTCTCTTTGATTGAGCAAGTGGGATACTTTAGCACCCAATGCCCATTCTCCAATATCTTGAGACAAATCCAGAGTCGTTTCATTGTTTGTTAGATTTTGCCCTGTCGGAACAGCTTTGAAATCAGGAGCCTTTGTATGCCCTAGATAATTTTGCAGTCCGTTCCAGTATGTATGTGATAGTGAAACTTTACTCCCATCCCCCTCGTATCCTATGGCTAATCTAGCTGATGTGTTATCAAAATTAGTATATGGTAACTCTCCTGCAAATAGTGGTTGGTCGTTATTTTCTCCACTCTTCCATGCTTTGGTGGCAGCGGTTTTATAGTTGCCTGCTTTTTTCTTGCTAGCTGCTATATCAAATTTATATTTGCCGTTTGCACCTTTGGCTTTAAGTGTCAGATCTCTTTCATTGTTATTGGTGTGGTATGCAGTCTCCAAATTACCATTTAGCTTACTCTCACCATCTTTTGCTTTGAGAAATTTAGGAGATAATATATTTACCACCCCACCCATCGCATTTGAGCCATACAAAACACCGCTAGCTCCTCTAATGACCTCTATATTATCATATAAATTTGGGTCTATATTTGGTATATGTCTGCCACCGTACCCTTGGAAATCTTGCGTTACGCCGTTTGAAAGTATCTTTATTCTCTCTCCGCTCAATCCTCGTATCATTACATTTCCGGCTTGTGGACCTGTGGATATACTATGCACTCCAGACACATCAGATACTGCCTCTCCCAGTGAACCGCTAGCCGTAATATCGGGTTTGATTTTATCTATTTGGCACGGTATCTCTTGTTTTGTTTTGTCATCATTTATGGAGGCTGATACTGTTATGGTATCAAGTGTAGCTTCTGTAGCATTTAGTACAGTTCCTATGCAACATAGTGCTGTCAAACTATATTTTAAATTCATCATTCTCCATTATTTTTAATGCAACTTAGTCGCAATAATAACAAAGAAAACTTAAATTATAAAACTCTTTTGACAATATCTCTTTGAGAGCTTTAGAGTCGTGTGACAAAAGATGTTTTTAGATTTATCAATCGAAAAAAGTTTACAAAAAGTTTTTGATAAAGGATTGAATTCCAAAAAGCCAAAAGGCTCTTTGAGAAGATAAAAGATAGTCTGTTATCTTTTTGAGAATTGCGGGCTTCTTCTTGCTTTTCTTTTACCCGGTTTTTTACGCTCAACAACCCTAGAGTCGCGAGTAAGTAATCCCATAGGTTTAAGTGTAGCTCTAAATGTCGGTTCAAAAAGAGCCAATGCTTTTGAGATACCGTGTTTTACAGCATCTGCTTGAGCCGCATAACCGCCGCCCAGTGTTGTAGCTTTGATAGTTACAGCATCAAGTTGTTTAGTTGCTTCCAAAGGAAGTCTAACTTTCATTTTCAAAGTTTCATGACCGCCAAGCCACTCATCAAGATTTTTACCGTTTACTGATATTCCGCCTTTGCCTGTAGTGAGCCATACTTTAGCGATAGCGCTTTTTCTTTTGCCTGTTGCATAAATTGTTGCCATATTAGTTTCCTTTTATTTGCGCAGTATGAGGATGTTCAGCACCTGCATAAACTTTTAATTTTTTGATCATAGCTTTACCGAGAGTGGTTTTTGGAAGCATACCTCTAACTGCAAGCATATAAAGCTTTTCAGTATGATTTTCCAACATATCTCTAAGTTTGTTGCTTTTTGTACTTCCGAAATAGCCGCTGTGTCTGAAATACTCTTTATCGTCAAGTTTAGCTCCTGTAAACAGAGCTTTTTGGGCATTTATAATAACTACATAATCACCGCAATCTACATTTGGAGTAAATGATGGTTTATGTTTACCTCTAAGTAAAGTAGCTGCTTCTGTTAATATTCTACCGAAAGTTTTACCTTCTGCGTCTATAAGATGCCAATCTCTTTTTACTTCATGAGGTTTTAAGACCGATGTCAATTTCATGATGTTTCCTTGTTTTATTTTGTGATAAGATTCTATCCTTTTAAACTTAAAATTTATTGAATTTTAGGTTATTTTAAGGAAAGTATCTCTATTTTATCTTCTAGCAGATAAATTATTTTACCGCTTGTCGGCTTTAGGCTGATATTTTCGACGGCTTTTTGGTAATATAAAACTTGGGAAATATGTTTTTCAAAAAAGTTTTTTGAACTTTTATAGTCAATTATAACTATTTTATCATGCCATTCTAACATCAAATCAACTCTTTTAATATCACCTTCATAAGAAAAATCAACCTCTTTTTTTATTTTAGCTCCAGTGCATAGCTTTATAAACTCATCACTATCTATAAGCGCGGCAATTCTGCGCTTAATCTCGCTTATAGCATGATCGCCCAAAAGTCTTGCGTATCTTAGTCTTGTATTTTCTATAGCTATTTCAAGTGAATCATGGTTAAATTCATCTAGCATTTCAAGTGTATAATGAAGTGCTGTTCCAAATATTACGGACTTGATCGATAAAGGTGAATCGTCCTCTTTTTTCTCTTGCGGCTGCAAACCATAATTTGTAATTAGGATATTTTCTAGATGTTGATGATCTGCATTTTTTTTATTTTCACCAAGGCTCGTTATCTCCCCTAGATAGATCGGCAGCATTTGAAGTTTATCAAATATGGATTTTTCATCTTTTTTTACAACGATCAAACCATTTTTTGCTCTTGTCAAAGCGACATAAAGCAAATTCAGTTTATCTTTATTTTGTTTTTGCAGTTCGATCTCTTGTGTTTTTCTAAAATCCAAATCAAATCTTTCTCTTTTACTTGGTTTTTTATAATACACTCTATCTATATATAAGTCTTTGTTGTACTTAAAAACAAATTGACTTCGATTGGGGGGTTCTTGTTTTATCCTATCTAAAAGTATGACATGCCCGAACTCTAAACCTTTTGATCCATGAATGGTCATAATTTTAATTCCATTTGAGGAGTTATTTGCAATTGATATTTTACTCCTACTAAATTCATCAATAAATAGATCGATAGTGTTATATTTTGAAGCAAATTCTAATAATTTTAAACAATTTATATCTTGATATCCAAACTCATCGATAAGCTTATCAAGAACTTCCAGCGGACTCATATATGGATCAAACCATGAAAAATCAATCTCATTTAAACTTTTTTGCGACAACTCCAAAATCGGATAAATATCAATAACTTCCCCTTTATACAAATATTCCACAGCGCTTACCAAAGATGCGATATAAGGAATAAATCTAATAGAACTTGATGTTTCTAAAATGGTATGAATGCCGCTCATAGCGCAAGCTTCGCGGAGTTTTATCCCGTCATCATTTGTATTTACCAAAAATGCTATATCATTTAAATGAATTCCGCGCTCAATCAGCTCTTTTGCATATTGTACTGCTTTATTTATAATTTCATTTTCCAAAACTTGGGTAACTATAACATATCCATTGTCGTCGGAACGGCTATATTGTTCGACATAGTCATCCATCTTTCCCATAAACCATCTGTTTACCTGATCTAAGATAAATCTATCGCTTCTATAGTTTGTGTTCATATTTTCTATTTTTATGTCGTATTTATCGCAAACCATACCAAAAACATCCTCTTCTCCTCCCCTGAAACGATAAAGAGATTGCTTTGTATCCCCAACTATAAAAAGTGACTTAAATTCATGAACTCCTTTTCCTGAAACAATCTCATCTATCATAGGAAACAAAAGCAATGATTGCAATATGGAAGTATCTTGAAATTCATCTATCAATATATGTTTAAATTTTGCATCAAGCTTAAAATACAAAAAATCTTTACTTATATGCTCATAGAGAAGTTTGTATGTAAAACGGGTAACATCATCAAATCCAAAAACCAAATGTTTTTTGAGATCATTTAAGATCGCATTTTGATAGCTGTCAAACACTTCAAATAGTTTAAATAAAAAATTGCTTTCATTCATATTTATATATTGCGCAATAAGTTTTTTTATCTCTTGAAACAAATCTTCCAAAACAGAACTTTTAGCTACTGCCTTTACAAACCAAGAATGTTCTGCTATTCGGCTTTTTTCAAATATATTTTTCGAGATAAGAGTGTCGAGTCTGTCAAATTCAAAAAGTTCAATCTCTCTTGGATTTGCTTTGCAATTTATCAAATCATTTTGAATAGCCGACGCAGTATCTTTAATTTTTTTTATAATTTGACTCATGTCGTATTCGCAGTATTCTCTATTTAGCAAGAGCGGACTAATATCATAAAACGATTTTAGCTTGGAAGTGATACTTGAAAGTTTTGTACTTTCAAGCGCAACTGATATATCTACAAGTGAACCCAAAAGTCCTGCCTCATATAATTCATCCAAAAACAACATATCTACTCTTGAAGTATCTTTTTCATCTACTATTTCAAAATCTGGATCTACTCCGATCTCTAAGGAAGATGAGCGAAAGATAGAGCCAAAAAAACTATCGAGTGTAGATATATAATTTGTTTGCTTTAAAAAACTTTGCAATACTTCATCATGTTTCTTGTCAAGCTCATAAACATCAAATCCGGTAACCTCTGAAACCTTTTTTACGAAATCACTATTTTTTGGATCTTTAAATTCCAAAAGATAAGAGAGTATTCTCTCTCTCATTTCACTTGCTGCTTTATTTGTAAAAGTAAGAGCCAATATACTGCTTGGCGATTCGCCCATAAACAGAAGAGAAACATATCTTACACTTAAAGCAAATGTTTTTCCGCTTCCTGCGCTTGCCAAATATCCAAAAAGAGGCTCAAAACTCATATATAATCACCTCTTTGGCACATAAGCGCAAATTCACAATATTCACAAATTTTTAAATCTTCACACTTAGCATTTTTAAATGACTTTGTTTGTTTCAGCTCATTTATCGCTTCAAAAAACAATTTATCTTTTTCCTCAAAACTTTTTATCTCTTCAAACCTGCCTTCTTCAAATACTTTCAAAAATGAAAATTGTAAATTTTTATATTTTTTATTTAATATCTCTTTATATATATTCATCTGAAAATCCTTAAGAGACTCTAGGTTTTTGCTTTTATTGGTTTTGCCAAATTTGCCTGTTTTATAGTCTATGACAAAAGTTCCTGTATCATTTTGATCTATACGATCACATCTGCCTTTGAACTTTAGCCCTGCAATGTCGCCTTCTATCTCTTTTTCTACAAAAACAACTCTCCATCCTGCCTTAAAGTGCCGAATCTGATTTACAGTAAAATCTTTTAGCATTTGGCTGTATAGTAATTTTTGATATATTCCGTAAGGAGTATCGTCGATAATAGTTTCTAAAATGGTTGAGATCTTTTTTGACAGATCTTCAAAACGCTCAAAAGACGGCTCATTGACAAAAACTTTTTCCAAAAGCTTGTGAATGAAGCTCCCCTCATTCTCCTCTTCGCTCTCTTTTTGTTTGATATTTTTGATATATCTATAATAATATTTTCTTTTGCACTCAAGAAATATCTTAAGTCTAGTAGAAGACCATGTTATACCAAATGGATCAAATTTTATTTCCGCATCTTCTTTCTCGGCTTGTATAAAATCTTTTTGATAAAACAATCTTGGTGATGGCATTTGATATAAAGATTTGCCAAATCCCAATTCATAAATAAATTTTGACGGTAATTTTTCATTACCGGTAGAGTATATAATAACTGAACTTTTGGACCTTTCTATCACTCTTTTATAAAGCTGTTTCTGCAATGCTTCTCTATCGTTTTTCGTAGGAAGTCCTGCAAATTCTCTCACATTTGAATTTAAAAAACTATCTTTCCCCGGAAGAGATGGGATTATACCTTCATTAAAATCTATCACTACAACTCCATCATAGGTTACACTTCTACTTTCCAAAGCGCCTATTACGGTTATTTTTCCTCCCCCGACATCGTCTATGGTAATATCACTAAGCGCATTAAGCCAAAGATGCAGCCACTCTTTATAGCTTAGAACATAATCTTTAAAAATTATTGATATATGAAAATATTTCTGATATATTTTATCATTATGACTTGATAATGGTTGATCGTTTTCATCCAATGGACAATCAAGGAGTTTTAATTTATCTAAAAATTCAAAAAAATCTTTACAGCCGATGCGAGTATTAAAATCAAACTCTTTTCCAATACTTAAGCCGTAAGCAATAACTCTCTTAAAGTCTTTTTCATCTGATGTTTTCCAAAATTGCCACAGTGTTTCGAGTTTTTTATAAGTTTTTTGGTCTTTATAGTCAAATCCCATAGCAAAGTTTAAATTGTTTTGCCTGTCGAATATATTTAATGCATTTTTTATACTTTCATCCGGCACAATAAGAGCTATTTTCTCAGGTGATATGCCGTCATCTATCATCTTTTGAATTTCTATAAATGCGATAGGGATCTGCTCAAATCTCTCTTTTGTTGAGATTATCTTAGTATTTGTAGTTGTTATGATTTTTTGCTTATTTAAAATCTTTTTATTTGTAAAATCAATCTCATAGTCAAATTCCTCGTCCATATCCAAACCAAATTGCAAGAATCTATCTTGCATTTTTTTTGTAAATCTGCTTGTTTGAAAATGTAATACCATATTTGTTACTTTTGATATATTATCCATAAGCTCAAACTCAAAATTACTTAGATATCCTTCAATAAAAACTTCAATAACATCATAATATTTGACAAAACCCTGATTGATCTTATAATGCTGAGGCAACAGTGACCTATCGGTCAAACCACGGCTTTCAAGCAATCTTTGATAATCAAAAAAAAGCTTTTCAATAATATCTATATGTTCTTCAAACTCACCGTAAGTATCAGAATACTTAAGGTCTTTAAAATCAACCCCTTCTTGCGCCAACTCTTCAAAAAATTTGAAAATAGCGTCTCCTTGAGTAAAAAAATGGATCATATCAAGATTGTATTTTAATTTATAAAATTTGGCATCGCAGATCACTTCTCTAAGCAAAAAAATTCTCTCAAAACTATCTACTTCAATTGCATTTTTGACTATTACGCTACGGGATTCGAACTCATCTATACTCATTAATGCAGGTAAGAACATATTGCTATTTTGATAGCTTTTATGTATCGCTCTAATAGCTCTTAATGTTGGATAAACTTTTAGGATTTTTTGCTGTTTTGTCATAAAGCAAGTATAGCATATTAGAAGTTATAAGTGTGAGTGTGGGTGTGGTGTGAGTGTGAGTTGTGAGTGTGGGTGTGGGTTGTGGGTGTGCGAGTTATAAGAAAAATTTGAGATCATTTTGCAATAAATCTCAACTCACTCCCAAACTCACACTAAAATATTAAGGCAAATATGCCGCTGTTTCATTAAAACCTATTGTATTGCCGATGCTAACCTTCAAAACCAATGTATATCTACCCGGTTTTGTTATATTTATCTTTGGCGTTTGATACGAATTATTTACAAAATTTATTTTATCAAACTTTTGATCATCTGCATTTGTATGAGGACGAGTTAACATAAATGATACGACTGCATTTTTAACGATTTGACCATTTTTATCAACAACACTGTAGCTAAATTGATTTTCACCTTTTTTAATCTCTACCGGATTTAAAAAGTTTCTTCTACTATTTTTATTTTCTTCAATTTTAATAGTTTTTGTGTTTAAAATTTTAATCTCATAATTTTGTCTAAAAAGTTCTTGTTTTTTTACTATTTCATTTATATTTCTATCAACATCTTGATAACTCATCATATAATCATTTTCTTTTTCTACCGGCATAGATGAGACTGACTTAATTGTCCAAAATCCCAACCCTAGCCCTAAAAAAAGAAAACCTACTATCATATGCGGCCAATAAGTTTTTTTATTTTTTTCCATTTCTTATCCTATTTATAAAAGGTTTAACCAAAAAGATCCATATAACAAAAATTGAACCGATATAAAGAAAAAATCTTATAATATTGATAACAAAATGTGTATCATTTGGCATAACCGTTGTCATTTCAATGTTTTTTGACTTTCCTATCTGGTCAACTAATTCTGAAAAGGATTGAATAATAGCAATATTATACTTATCTTCGACTTTATTGCCGTCATATTCATCTCTGACCACATTTATAGATTCATCTTTTACATCATCCGGATCATAAAGCTTTTCTATTTCAGGCGACGATGCAAGAACACCTACTCTTAAGCTTTTAGGAGCAAATATATATATAACATATGGCTTACTTATATTGCTTTCAAATTGTTTTACATATGTAACCATACTCATGCCTTTAGGCATTTCATCATTGGTTGCTATGACATAACCGTGTATACCTGTTTTTTCTTCTAATTCTCCGGCCATTTTAACAATAAGTTCTCTTGCTTGAGGCTTTAACAATTCATCTTTGATAAATGGTGATGCAGAAAGTGAAATTGAAGAAGCAAAAACAAGCAACAAGGTTACCCTTGTGATTGTTTTTAGCATATTTTACCCTATATATAAATGGTTCGGAGTAAGTACCGACCATAGAGTAATAAGAGCGGTAATAATTAATCCGATAGTTAACACTTTATCCATAATTTTTATCATAACTACCCCTTTTTATTTTGCATCAACAAATGCATATTGCGCATTATCTTTGCTAATAGCTTTAACATTATCCAAATTACCGATTATTGGAGCCGGATCATAATAATTAGATGCGCTTTTTTGTTGCACCATAATTCCCCAAACTGTCAAACCTGCCAAAATAGAAAGCAACAATGCAGTTGCGATCAACATACCGGTAACACCATTGAGGCTAAAAACGCCTCTTTTTGTATTTTCTGACATATCATTATCCTTTTATAGTTTGAATATAGGTAGCCAAAGCTTTCTCTTGAACCGGAGTTAATCTTGTTTTAAACGAAGGCATAACTCCTATAGCACCTTTTTTACCATGTGTTAAAACATTAGAAATTAGTGTTTCATCATATCCGGCTATATTTGGAGCTGCTCCGTTATTTCCTTTACCGTCAGCTCCATGACAACCTGCGCAAGTAGCAAAAGCCGCCGGCGCAGTTCCTTGCATACCGCCTGCCACATATGCTGCAATTGCTTCAGCATCAGCGCCTTGAGCAAGCATTGGAGGCATAGCTCCCATAGGATAGCCTAGTTGATTTGAACCGTTTTTGATAACTGCCAATACTTGATCTTTGCTTATTCTGCTTGTAAAGTCATGAGCTTTTCCACTCATACCGTCACCGGTTTCACCATGACAAGGAGCGCATTGTACCAAAAATACAGATTCCCCCATCGCTTTCAAAGTAGCTTGATCAGGATTTGCAAATGCTGCTTCAAATTTAGTGTTATATGCTTTTACCTCTTCATTGTATTGCCCTATTTGACTAAATGCATTAAGCGGATAACCTGCTAACCAATACCATACTCCCCAAATAATAGTACCCAAAAATGAGTATGCCCAACCTGCCGGCAACTCATTTTTATATTCACCTATACCATCCCAGCTTTCATCAGCAAGCTCACCTGTTGACTTGTCGGTTTTCATCTGATTAATATATTTTGCTGACACACCAAATGTCAAAAATGCAACCGCTGCAGCGCCTAATAATGTAATTATATTGACCGGATCGCTTAAATCAATATTCATATATTTAACAATTACTACGGTTGCAATCATAAGTGTTGCCGAAAAAGCTAATGCTTTTACCATTAAACTATTCATATTATTTCTCTCCTTCTTTTTTTTGATGGAGATTAGGATTTTTTTCTACCGGCGTGCTTGTAATATCATCATCAAGCGCTATTTTGCCATATTTTTCATAATCCCTCTCACCCTTTTTTTCGCTTCTATACAGATGTAGAATATACCCATATAATATTATAACTAAAACGATAGTCATTATAATTCTGGCATATCCTTGAACTTCAACAAGATTTATCATGTATCTTAACTCATCTTATTTTAATCTGTTCAGATAAGCAATTAACGCAACTATTTGAGGTATTTCGCCTCTAGCAACCGCATCTTTAACTTCTTTATTTTTCATGTCAGCTGCTATAACTTTTGCCTCTTCAAGAGCTGCAGCGCGACTTTCCTCAAGAGTTCCTAATTTTGTTCCATTTGGAGCATCATAAGGTGTTGCGAATACTTTTTTAACTGTCAAAGCCTCTGCATAAGCCGTATCAATATCTGCCATTTTTGTAAACATATACGGGTATGCCGGCATAATTGATTGCGGAACAACCGATTTTGGATCCATCATATGATTTTCATGCCAATCTGTTGAACGATAGTTTCCTACACGGTGCAAATCCGGACCAATTCTTCTTGAACCCCACAAAAACGGTCTATCATATGCATATTCACCTGAAAGAGAAACTTGTCCGTAACGATCTGTTTCGGATTTAAATGGTCTGATTAATTGAGAATGACATGTAATGCAATTTTCATTTTTATAAATATTTTTTCCCGCCAACTCCAAAACCGTATAAGGTTTTAGACCGACTACCGGACGGGAAGCCTCTGCAAAGCTTGGTAGTATTTCTATAACTCCGGCAAATGCGATAACTAAAAATACTCCAACCGCAAAAAAGAATGGATTTTTTTCTAACCAATGAAACATCTTTGCCTCCTCCTTACGCTGCCATAGGCGACTGATTTTTAGGCTCTTGAGCCAACTCTTTAGAAGATGTCATTGTTTTTATCATATTGTATGCAAAAATAAATACACCGGACAAATACAACACGCCCGCTAAAGTTCTAATAACCCAATAAGGATGAAGAGCGGCAACTGTATCGATAAAGCTATACATCAAATTACCATACTCATCAACTGCTCTCCACATCATACCTTGAGTAATACCTGCGATCCACATAGCAGTAAAGTAAAGAACGATACCTGTTGTTTGAAGCCAAAATTGTAATTCAATAAGTTTTTTAGAGTGAATCTCTCTTTTGAACATTCTTGGCGCCATATGTAACAAACCTGCAAAAGTCATAAATCCAACCCATCCTAGAACACCGTCATGAACATGTCCAGGAATCCAGTCTGTAAAGTGTGCGATCGCATTTACTGATTTGATAGATTGGATCGGACCTTCGATAGTTGAAAGCATATAGAATGTAGATCCAAGAACCAATAATTTGATAATAGGGTTTTCTGTAAGCTGATTCCACTCACCTTTCATAGTAAGAAGCATATTAATAGCCGATCCCCAAGAAGGTAAAATAAGAATTACAGAGAAAATTGAACCCATAGTTTGCATCCAGTCAGGAACGGTTGAATATATAAGATGGTGACTTCCTGCCCATAGATAAACAAACATCAATCCCCAGAAAGAAAGAAGTGAAAGTTTATATGAATAGATCGCTTGACCTGATTCTTTTGGTAAAAAGTAATAGTTCATTGCAATAATAGGAACAGTAAACACGAACGCAACAGCATTGTGGCCATACCACCATTGAACAAGAGCGTCATTTGTACCTGAATACATAGAAACAGAGTTCATAATACTTCCAATTCCACCACTAACAAAATATGTAGGAACTTCCATGTTGTTGAAAAGATAAAGCATAGCAACACCTAAAAATGTAGCTATAAAATACCACATAGATATATAAAGTGATTTTTCTCTTCTTATGCCTATAAGACCAAACATAGAAATACCCCATAAAACCCAAACCAAAACAATAACAATATCTATAGGCCATTCAAATTCAGCATATTCTTTTGAAGCACTAATACCAAGCAATAGTGAAACTACTGCTGCAAGAGCTCCTACGAAATAGAGCCAAAAATGAAGTTTACCTATAAACATCAAAAATTTTGATTCTGCCATAGATACCTTTAGTACCCTTTGTGATAAGTAATAATATGTTGCCCATATACCGCTTATCATAAATCCAAAAATAACTGTATTAGTGTGAACCGGTCTTAGTCTGCTAAAAGTACCATACTCACCAAAAAGATAGTTAAGTTCCGGAAATGCCAATTGTGCAGCTATAAGCACACCGACACTCATACCTAAGATCCCAAACAAAATTGTTGCATAAGTAAACAATTTTGCTACAGAATAGTCATATTCTAATGCAGCGTTTGATTGCATATAATACCCCCTTGTAAAAATTGTATGCCTAACCTAAATTAGAGCATTCAAAATGAATTATAATACTTTTTTTAAAAAATGAAACTTAAATTTGATATATAAATAAAAAAAAATTAACATTTAATTAACAAAAAGTGTGTATGTGCACAATGTATTGCGTTATTTAGGGCTGTATGCCATATCTGTAGAAGAAAATAAGTATTAAAAAAGTGCTACTTTTGGAAGTAAAAAAAATAAATAAGAGAAAATTACTCTTAAAATTTTAAAAATGTAAGAGTTGATTTAAAAACAATTTATTAAAAACTATTTTTAATTTTTTTTTAAGTTATACTTTGCCTTTAGCGCTTTGTATGGAGTGTATATACGCATAATCAATCTTGATATCTTGCTCAAAATATAAATTTTTAGATAGTCTTACGACCATCTCTTCAAAGTCTTCAAAAAGATAATTTGCCATTGAGCCCGGAATCGGATTGATCTCATTTAGATATATATCTCCATTTTGCTCAAAAAAATCACATCTGATAATACTTCCTTTAAAAACATTACCGTATATCTTTTTGAAACTCTCTTGGATTTTTTCTCTTATTTCTAAATTTATATCTGCTTGGCTAACTTTTTCATCTCTTGAAAAATCCATATATTTTTTCTCAAAATCCAAAAATTCCTCTTTATGCGGCTCTTCAATAATAGAAAGTTCCCATTTATCAGTATAGCACCCTGCTTGATTGTACTCTTTGATCCCGCTCATAAAAGGCTCAACAAGCACTAGATCATCAAACTCAAAGGCAACATCAAGCGCATAATCAAGCTCACTCTCCTCCTTGACAATACTGACACCTATGCTGCTTCCAAGGCGGGATGGCTTAACAATAACCGGCAGAGGTGTTTTTATATCTCTGCTATCTCCTTTATGCAACAGTTCATATGGAACAGTTTTAACGCCTATACTATCGGAAAATAGTTTAGTAAATAGTTTATTGTAACTAAGCGCACACGCTTCAAGTCTTGGAGATATATAAGGCACGCCGTAAAATTCCATCAATGAAGCTATTTTACCGTCTTCGCCGTCCCTGCCGTGAATAAGATTTAAAAGCGTATCAAACTCGACTTTTTTATCCCCGAATATACCGCCAACTACAAAACCGTCTTTTTGAAGTTGAAGCTTTTTGGCCTTTTTATAATCGCCTGAACTAAAATATTTTGATTTCATATCTTTTTTATCAACGAGATAAAATTCGCGCTTTTGGCTAACAAATATATTGATAAGCTCTGTTTTTTTAAAAACTTTTTGCATAGTTATAGCGCTTACTATACTTATCTCATGCTCAAAACTCGATCCGCCAAAAAGTACTGCCAATTTCATAATTATCCTTTATTTTTGTTCGCTAATCATTTTGTAAAAGTCGCCAAATATATAACTGCTTTCATGTGGTCCGGGACTAGCTTCCGGGTGATGTTGCACTGACATGGTCGGAGTATCTTTGTATCTAAGCCCTTCGATTGTATTGTCAAATAGATTTATATGAGTAATTGCGGCTACTTCTGTTATATTTTCAGGTACATTATAATTGTGGTTTTGTGCTGTGATTTCAACTCTGTTTGTTGTAGTATTCTTGACAGGATGGTTGCCTCCATGATGTCCGAATCTAAGTTTAAATGTATCATAACCGTGCGCAATTGAAAGAAGCTGATGACCCAAGCAGATACCAAACATTGGGATTTTTGCTTTTAGCAATTCTCTTATCTTTTTATGTTCATCTTTTAAAATAAGCGGATCTCCGGGACCGTTTGATAAAAAGACACCGTCTATCTCTTTTGAATTGTATCTGCTAATGATATCATTGGCACTCATAGAATTTGGAACAACTTCAACTTCCATTCCGGCACTTGTTAATTCATTTAGAATATTTCTCTTTATACCAAAATCAATAGCTATGATCTTTTTTGTAGTAGCAGGTTTTGAATATTTAAAGTTAACAATATCATACTTACCGCTATTATGAATATAAGACTCTTTTGTACTAACTTTCTCTATATAATTTACCTCTTCGATCCTTGGAGCTGCTTGTAGCATTTGCTTCAATTCATCACGATCATGAATTTCAGTAGATGCTATCATCATCATAGCGCCCTCTGCTCTTAGGATTTTAGTAAGATATCTGGTATCTATATCACATATTCCTAATATTCCAAATCTTTTGAGCATTTCATCCAATGTTTCCTGAGATCTAAAGTTTGACGGTCTTGCTTGATAATTTCTTACTATTATGCCGCTACAATACACCCCTTTGCTTTCCATATCCTGCTCATTACAGCCTACATTGCCGATCTCGGGCATAGTAAATGTTACAAATTGCCCCGCATAACTTGGATCACTGATAATCTCTTGATAACCGCTCATTGAAGTGTTGAAAACTATTTCACCGACGCTTGTTCCGCTTGCTCCAAAACTGTTTGCGGTCAAAAAAATCCCGTTTTCTAAATAGATAGATACTTTTTTCATTATAGCATTCCTCTTCTAATGAGCTCTTCTTGATAAAGTCTCTCATATAAAAGTTCATAATCCTCAGATCCGGGAAGCACATCTTTTTTCATTGCCCTGATCTTTTTATAAACTATATCGTCTATCTCTTCGTAAGCATCTGCAAATGATTTAAATGATTTGAAGATAATATTTCTAATCTGATTCTCATTTACTTCATATTCTGCTAAATAATTTTCATAAAGTTCATCTAAAATTGTGTGAGCAAGGTCGTTGTATCTGTCGTCATAGTTCATGATCACTCCAAATTCAGGAGCAAGTTTCTTTTTGATCATAAAAAATAGCTGTCTCTCATCTGCGCTTTGAAATTCTATCTGTTCAATATATTCCTGCATAACTTCTTTGACTTTTTGGTCTAATGCAAATTCTTTTTTTAAATTTTCATCAATTATTTTTTTGCAAACTTCCACAACTGCTTCTTTGCCCTTAGGAAGCCTTACAAAAGGCGCATTTGCCAGATCTATCCCTATCTTGCTCGCTACATATCTGGTTTGGTTCGGTTTTAGTCTCATTTTTGCTCCTTATCTTATGATCGTATCGTCTCTATCCGGACTTGTTGAAATTATTCCTATTTTTGCGCCAACCATCTCTTCAAGCGCAATGATATAATCTTGCGTACTTCGAGGCAATTTGTTAAACTCTCTCACGCCTTCGCTTTTTTGCCAGCCTTTAAATGTTTTATATACCGGTTTTGCATCTTCAAGATTATACGGTACATAATCGATTACCTTGCCGTCAACTTCATAAGCAACACAAACCTTAACCTCTTCAAAGCCGTCAAGTACATCAAGTTTCATAAGAGCTATTTGATCTACGCCGTTTAATCTAACAGCATGGCTTGCAGCTACTGCATCAAACCAACCGCATCTTCTAGGTCTTCCTGTTGTAGTTCCGAACTCATAACCACGCTCGCGTATTTTGTTCCCATTATTACCCAAATCTTCACTTGGAAAAGGTCCATTGCCTACTCTTGTACAGTATGCTTTTGCTATTCCTGTAACTTTGCCTATATCTTTTGGATTAAGCCCGAGTCCGCTGCAAGCTCCTGCACTTATAGTTGCAGAACTTGTAACGAAAGGATATGTGCCGTGGTCAATGTCCAACATTGTGCCTTGAGCGCCTTCTAAAAGTACCTTTTTATCTTCTTTAAGTATCTTCCACATCAGTTGCGTAGTATCTGTAATAAACGGCAAAAGCTTTTGCTTGTAACCGTCTAGTTCATTTTTTAATTCATCAAAATTTGGCTTTGTTATATCTAAAGCTTCAAAAATAACACTATTTTGTTCAAAATAATTAACTATTTTTGTTGCTAATTTCACAGTATCTAAAAGCTCACCTACCCTATGTCCTACTCTTGCAACTTTATCGCTATATGCAGGTCCGATACCTTTTCCGGTCGTACCTATAGCGCCTTTACCTTTTAATCTTTCAAGAGCTTGATCGATTTTGGCATGATATGGTAAAAGGAGATGAGCTTTATCTGAAACAAAAAGTCTGCCTTCAAGATTATCAAATTGGGCAAGCTCTTTGATGAAATCATTTGGCGAAAGGACTACGCCGTTTCCTACTATATTTTTTACATTCGGATTTAAAATACCCGAAGGCACCAAATGAAGAGCGAATTTTTTGCCATCTACTACTATTGTATGTCCCGCATTATGTCCGCCTGCAAATCTACATACATACTCTTGACGCTGAGCCATATGGTCAACGACCTTACCTTTTCCTTCATCGCCCCACTGAAGCCCTACTACTATTTGCGCTTGACTCAATTTTTCTCCTCTTTGTTTCTTAACTTTAATCTAATGCACTCATCCAAATATATTGCAAATCCTGCAGCTTTTAAATCTTCTATAGAATACTCTCCGCCCATTGCTAAAAGCTCATTACCTATAAACATTTTAAATGTCAAAGAGTCATAATATCTCATTTTTGCATAAAATAGCGGAGATATTATTAGGTTTAAATAGTCCAAACTTTCAACTTCTTGTTTAATCTTATCAAGCTCTTCTTTTATATCGTCAGGATAAAATGAAAGATCATTTAAATCATCTTTACTTGACATTGTTATTAAGTTCTCTATCCATTTGTACTCTGATTTTAAGATAGTTTCTATCTGCATAGATCTTAGGATATCCAACGAAATACCGTATTTTTGGCTCAAAAGTTTTGGAATGCGTATATTTGCTATTTGTAAAATAGGATCTATCTCTAATGTCTTTAATAGTTTTAGCGTAACTTTCAAAGAATCTCCGAAACTTCCTTCGATTATCTCTCCGCCGATTTGATACTGCTCTTTAGTGGGATATTGATATACAGGCTGAATATAGAACCATTTTTTAGATCCCATACTTCGTCCAAGTCTTTTTGTGGCGATTCTTACAACATCAGGTGTCGAATCTGCTCTTATAGTTACAGTATGATTATTTGAATCATTTAGTCTTATAAGAGGATTTTGATCTTCAAAGCTATCATGCTGATGATAAGAAAATATAGGAGTTGCTATCTCTTCAAATCCTTCAATATAGAGTAAATTTGCGGCTTTAGACTCTATGTCTCTTTTTACTTTAGCGCTTTGTCCGAAATACAACTTTGAGCCGCTAGGAATTTCGTGTTCAAAAATCAAAACTAACCCTTGTAATATACTTCATTAAATACTCTGTTTGCAGTGCCGTCAAAGACTCTCCTGCCCAGAGTGTCAAGTGCTAACTCAACGGCATTTACAACCCAAGCGCTTTCATAAACAGGGATCAATCCCATTTGATTTATCCTAAATATCTTTCCTTTAAGGTGATCTTGTCCGCCTGCCATATTTACATCATAATTGTTTTTCAAGATTTTTCTGATATTTTCTGCATCATTATCTATAACCGTACTCATAGAAAGCGCAGGATTTAACGGATATATCTCTAGCCCGATAGCTTCAAGAGCGGCTATCGTAGCGCGCGCTCTTTTAGCCGTGTTCTCATAAAGCTTTTTGCTTCCTCCGCTTTTATCGATCTCTTCAAACATAGCATTAAGTCCGGCTATCAAAGTAGTTGTAGCTGTCCAAGCAGTAGTATTTTTTTGTTGATTTTTAAGTTCTGTTGCAAGATTGAAGTAATAATCTTTGCCACTCCCGATTTTTACTACTGCCGCGTTTGAAAGCCCAATCATTGCAAGCCCCGGAGGAAGCATAAATGCTTTTTGACTGCCTGTGATAAGCGCATCTATATTTGTTACATCGATCGGCTCAACACCCACTGCCGTAATACCGTCAGCTATAACCATAATATCTTTATTTATACTTTTAGCCAATGCGGCAACTTCTTCAACAGGGTGTCTAAGTCCGCCGGCGCTTTCACAAACTTGAATGCAAATAGCGTCTATATCGCTATTCTCACTTAATGCTTTTTTAACATCTTCGATATTAACGGGTGTATTCCAATCATATTTCAATTCTACTTTTGGCAAGTTAAGAGCATCAGCTATTTTGCCGAATCTCTCTCCGAATTTTCCCGAATTAATTGTCAATGCTTTTTTATGGCACAAATTAACCATGCATGCCTGCATGGCTCCTGTTCCACTGCTTGCCAAAAATAGACACTCATCCATTTTGAACATATCCATCATTTTTTCTCTTGCAATTTTAAAAATAGCTTCAAATTCAGGTGTTCTATGATGAATGGTTGGCGTAGCCATAGCTTGTCTGACAGATTCTGGTACCGGTGTAGGTCCTGGAGTAAAAAGTAACATTTAATTCCTTAAAACATTGGTAAAACAGATTATTATACACAAAAAGTGTTTAGGAGTTGATTATTTTAGATAAGTAAACAAAAGCATCTTCTTTTGATTTTATCTCTCCGCTTAACTGTTTTTCATACACAATGTCTAAAATCTCACTAAATTTTGGAGAGGGGATAAGCCCTAAATCTATCAAATCCCTGCCTTGCAAAAAACACTTTGGAGGCGCGTATAACACACCTAGTTCTTTTGCTTTTTTCTCCATCCAATCCCCTGCTTCATACACGCCGCTCATTGCTTTGGTTGTTGTACGACCAAGAAAATCAGCTCTTGCTAAGATCAAAAGTTCTGATATGTTTACTTTTGTCGATAAAATTCTTATTCTCTTGTCTTTTGCTTTATTTTTATAATAGATAGACGGTACTAAATGATACTCGACCAAAGGCAAAATTGATCTTATAAAATCATGTTCATTTGTCAATCTATACAAAAAATCTTTTGTCAATTCAACTCCAGCCTTTTCATGTCCGATAGCTCTGATTTTTTCACCATCGATCCGGGTATGCGTTGCCTTGCCAAGATCATGACAAAGCGCTGCGAACATAAGCTTGAGGTCCTGCTTTTCATCTCCGCTTTTAAGTTTCGCCATCTCATCGATCACCATCATAGTATGCGTCCATACATCGCCCTCCGGATGATGAATAGAGCTTTGTGGAATATTTATAATATCATTAAGCTCCGGAAATTGTTTTATGGCTCCCATTTGTCTTAAAAGTTCAAATCCGACAGATGGTTTGGGAGATTTGAGTAGTATTTTTTTAAATTCTACAAAGATCCTCTCTTTGGGAAGATATTTGAATTCATCTTTTTTTGTCATCTGAGTGCAGCTCATAAGCGTATCATCGTCTATTTCAAATCCGAATCTTGCGCAAAACCCGGCTGCTCTATATACCCTTAGAGGATCTTCGGCAAATGTATCTTTGCTTACGCATCGGACTATTTTCCTTTTTATATCCATAAGCCCATTAAATGGGTCTAAAACTTCGCCGCTTGACATATCATAACCTATGGCATTTATCGTAAAATCCCTTCTTATAGCGGCGCTCTTAAAGTCCATTTTGCCATTACAGACTACATCAAACCCTTTATGTCCCACAGAAATTTTTGTTTCAGTTCTTGGAAGCGAAAAATCATATTCATGCCCACCATATACAAATTTTAAGATCCCAAAACTTTTACCGACTATATTAACCTTGCCGAACTTGCATAAAATTTTCTCTAAATTTTCGATATTTTCTATACCAAACACTTCTACATCATAATCTTTGATGGGCAAATCTAAAAAATGATCACGCACACACCCACCAACTAAAATTGCCTTGAAATTTTGTTTTGACAACTCGTCTGAAATGGTTTTGATGATTGGCGGCAAACTAATTGCAAAATGCGTCAAGATATCTCCTTATTCTAAAACAATACTTTGCTGCCCGATCTCTTTGTATCTCGCATAATAATACTCTACAAATTCTTTTATTTTTTCATTTTTAGGCAGATAAACGCCGCCAATTTTTTGAGCGTATTGATATAAAAATTCACTAGCATCACATTTGTTTACATAATGAGTTGCTAAGTTTTTATAACACTCTTTATAAGCCTTTTTCATATCTTCATATTTGCTATAATCTATAACTATCTCTTTTTTAAAATCAACAACACCTGAATCAAATAAAATATCAAGATGTATTAATCCCTCACAATAATACGGCAAAACTTCACCGACTTCTCTCCATGCCATAAGCCCTATACTTCTTGCAACAACATCATCTATGATATACTCTTTTAAGTACTCTTTTTCATTATGAAAAAATGCCATAAGTCCGCCGGCAGTTGCTTTGAACTCTTCTATATTTTTAAATTGTCCGCTTTTATTCATAGCTCCTTCAGTATCGCCCTCTAGCCACAAAATATGACCAAATTCATGACCGATAGTTGAAATGTCATAAATTTCATACCAAAGAGATGAAGAATTCTTGGCAAAATCTCTACTTTTTCTAACAAACTCTTCTCCCATTATCTCTACACTTAATCTCATAATAGGTTTTGCGAGTTTCGAAGCCAAAACAAAATCGCTGTATGCAAATATCTTATGCCCGTATTTATCTGAAACCGTTTTGTCATTTGGAACAACTTGAGCTGAAAATAGTCCATTGAGCTCTGCCGCATAATACAACATCGGCTGACCGATATAAAGTTGTGTCTTATCTGCTTGTAGGATATTATTACCTGCGATTTTAACTGCGTTTCCTCCTATTTCCTTGGCAAGTTCGGCTGTAAATCCTTTTATATTTTCTCTTGTTTGTGAGCTTGTTTGCAATTTTGGATTTACAATTCTCACATCCCACTCCAAAGCCACTGCTTTTCTAAAATGATCTTCATAATACTCAAGAGGATGTCCTACTTGGATAGGAGTAGTGATGCTCATCCAGGCTATATCAACCTCCTGCCATTTTGATAAAAGATTTTTAATCTCTTTTTCACAAAATGCATTATTTATGGCATTAAAATATCTTATCCACTCTTGTTTTTGATCATATACCTCATCACTTAAACTTGATAGTTTTAGAATTAATTTATTAAGTTCTCTAGAAGTATTTTCAATATCTGTTTTAAAAATCTCACTGTAACTATGCAAACTATGGCTTCCGTCATCATTTTCTTTGAGTGCGGAATAACTTCTATCTCCTACGATACCGAATGTATCTTTATCAAAAAGGCTAAACTCATGAAGGTACTCTAAAACTTTACTCTCATCGCCGTTAAATTTTTTTAACAAATTTGCATTAATAGTGTGAATAATGTGATTTGTCCATTTGCTTTGAGCATCATTAAGAGTAAGTCCGATCTCATGGACACCAAAAAGAATAGTCCTATAAAATGGCGTTAAAAGCTGCTTTTCCTCTATCCAATCAAGCAAACTTTTATGATACTTGGTATAAAAATCGCTTACCCAGTCAAATGCCAACTCTTTTTTAGTGATTATCTCATCACTTTCGCATCCCTCTCTCACAAGAACCTGCTCTAAAAAATCCTCTTTTAGATTTACGATCCTGCTAAGCGCCGCCATGATACTGTCACTGTTTTTTTCTAGCCCCACAAATTCTAAAAAATCATCTACTAACTTTTGCGCTTCATCATGACTTTCATGCAAAAGTTTAAAGTAGCTGTTTAGTCTCTTGTGTCTTGATGTCAGCTCATCGTATATTTTTTGAATATCGCTTAAAAATTTATCTTTCATTATATTCTTCCTCTTTTTATCATCTCTATTATAGGTACTATTAGCCTCAAAGCCTTTATTCTGTGAGAAAAATCGCTTTTTATATCTTTTGGAAGTTCTCCAAGTGTCTGCTCATATCCTTCAGGGATAAACATAGGATCATACCCAAAGCCGCTATTGCCCCTTATCTCATCAATTACATCTCCATGCATCCAGCCGTGCACTACAAACTCATCCTCTTCACACACAAGAGCAATCGCAGCCGTATAAAAAGCCGGCGTTTTTTTGATATCAGCTTTTTTTAGTTCGCTTATTAATTTATTTAGATTATCTTTATCACTTGCATTAACTCCGGCATATCTGGCACTATAAATTCCGGGTTCTCCACCGAAAAGAGGCACACTAATACCGCTATCATCAGCTATAACTATACTATTTTTTGGTAATTTTTCATATACAGCTTTAGCTTTTATAAGCGCATTTGCCCCAAATGTATCCCCATGTTCCTCTATATCAAAAGCTTCTATTACATCAGTATATGGGATTACTAACTCGCCTAAAAACTCTGATATCTCTTTTACTTTTCCTTTGTTAGATGTCGCTAAAAATATACTCATTTATATTTGCCTTATATTAATATTTTAATTATATAATTGCGATAAATTTTATCTAATTTAGGTTACCAAAATGTTTAAACAAATATTTCCGCTTAGCACAATTATAGGTCTTAGATTTTTTGGACTTTTTATTGTACTTCCGGTTCTCTCAGTATATGCACTTGAATTAAAAGGCGGTACACCTTTTTTGGCAGGTATCGTAGTTGGTGGGTATGCTCTTACTCAAGCGCTATTTCAAGTCCCTTTCGGAGCAATGAGTGATAAGTTTGGACGAAAAAAAACACTTTTGATCGGTACTGTTGTATTTATCATAGGTTCAATTATATGCGCGCTTAGCGATAGCATTTATATGCTTATGATTGGTAGATTTATCCAAGGTGCAGGCGCAGTGGGCGCAGTGGTAAGCGCTATGATAAGCGATCTTGTAAAAGAAGAACAGAGAGCTCATGCGATGGCAATCATGGGAGGTACGATCGCGCTTAGCTTTGCCGTTGCTATGGTGCTTGCTCCATTGATCGGCGGAAATTACGGCATAGATAAACTATTTTGGCTTACAGCGATTTTGGGAATTTTGAGCATTTTTATACTTTTTACAAAAGTTCCAAATCCGCCAAGTATCATTCATACCTACAGCGAAGCAGAGTCAAAATTTAAAGATGTATTTAGTGATAAAGCGCTAAATAGCATGTATATTACATTTTTGTTTCACTCATCCGTTATGACTATGGCATTTTTTATTATTCCTCTTGTTATGACAGCAGATGCCGTTCACGGAGGATTTGGATGGAGCAAAGCAGAGCTTTGGAAAGTTTATTTGCCTGCTATGCTTTTTGGAATAGTTTCAATGGGTCCGGCTGCTATATTTGGAGAAAAATACGGTAAAGGAAAACAGGTATTCATGATCTCGATCACATCGATCATGTTAGCATTTTTTGCTATGGGTTTTAGCAATACACCGCTTGTATTTGTGATAGGTGTTGTTCTGTTTTTCATAGGGTTCAATATGTTTGAGCCATTGCTTCAAAGCTTTGTAAGCAAATTTGCAAGAGTTCATCAAAAAGGAGCAGCCCTTGGAGTTGCAAATACATTTGCTTATATTGGAATATTTTTAGGCGGTATAATAGCAGGTTATATCATACATCATTATGACAGAGCAACACTTGCTATTTTTGTTGTTATGCTCTGTATATTTTGGTTTTTGTGGATACTAAAAATGAACAATCCAAATGCACGGGCAAATGTTTATCTACCTTTAGATAACTATAAAAGAGATGATATTATGAAATTGCAAGAACATGAAGCAATAGTTGAAGTTTATATAAATGAAACAGAGCATTTGGCGATCGTTAAATATGAAAAAGAGATGATAGATGAAAAGGGCGTTAAAGAGCTTTTAAAATAGTCCTTTAGCTTCGTCATTGCAAATAAGTAGATAGAGCTGCGAAGTCAAAAGACTTCTCACAATGACAAATACTATGCTTTGCAAGCTTCTATTGCAACTTCTTGATACTCAGTACCCAAAAGTTCACAGGCTTTTTTTACGATGTTTGGAATAGTAAAACCAAACTTTTCAAATAACAACTCTGCAGGCGCACTTGCGCCAAAGCTTTCCATACAAAGAACATAATCTGCATATCGGTAATATTCAACCGCACTGCTTGCCTCAACTGCCAATACTTTTGTACTAGGGTCAATTACGGCTTTTTTATATTCGCTGCTTTGCTCATTAAACAGATCCAAGCATGGAACAGAAACCACATTTGCTTTTACGCCAATCATTTCCAAATGACAAGCAGCTTTAAGCGTAGGCATAAGCTCACTTCCGCTTGCCATAAGTGTCAGAGTGGCGCCTTCCCTTTTTTTAAGAAGGTATGCGCCCTTGCTAACATCTCCAAAATCTCTTGTAGGTTTTAAAGTTTTTAATTTTTGACGGCTAAGCACAAATGCATGAGGGGCTTTAATACTTAAAGCTACTTTCCAAGCTTCAACATTTTCAGTGGCATCAGCAGGTCTCCAGACATAGAAATTTGGCAATGCCCTAAATTGGCTAAGCTGCTCTATCGGCTCATGCGTTGGTCCATCTTCACCAACACCTATACTGTCATGTGTCCATATAAAGAAGTTTTGTATGCCGCTTAGAGCTGCTATCCTTGCACTTGGCTTTAGATAATCACTAAACACAAAGAATGTTGCATTAAAAGGAATGATAGTACCATAAAGAGCCATCGCATTTGTAATAGCGGCCATTGAGTGTTCACGAATCCCAAAATGAATATTTTTCCCTTTTGGGAAGTCGCCCATATTTTTAAGTTCTGTCTTATTTGATGGAGCAAGGTCAGCCGAACCGCCAATAAAGCTAGGTATCGCTTTGGCTATAGCGTTTAATATCTCTCCATTACTATCTCTAGTAGCCACTTCACTTTTGCCACTAAAATCTGGGTACTCAATAGAGCTAAAATCAGGATTAAGCAGTCGTGCAAGTGCCTCATTTTGCTCTAATAGTGGAGCCTCTTTTTGTCTATGTATCCACTCTTTTTCATACATTTCTCCAAGCTCAACGGCACATCTAAATCGTAATAATACATCCTCTGGAATAATAAAAGTTGCATCAGGGTTAAAGCCCTCTTTTGCTTTTGAAGCCTTGATTACATCAACGCCCAAAGGAGCCCCATGTGTTTCATGACTTCCCTCAAGTCCTTCTGCCCCACGCCCAATTATGGTATTTGCTATGATTATAGTTGGTCTTTTGGTTGATTTTTTAGCCTCTATTATGGCTTTGTCTATTTCGTTATAACAGTGACCGTTTATTTTGATCACATTCCAATTTTGAGCTTCAAATCTAGCTCCCACATCTTCACTCCAAGCTATACTTGTATCGCCTTCTATGGTTATAGAGTTGCTGTCATATATTAAGATCAAATCTTTTAATCCCAAACGCCCTGCCAATGCGCAAGCCTCGTAGCTAATCCCCTCTTGCAAATCACCATCACCGCATAAACAATACACTTTATGATCCAAAAGAGCGCAAGTTTCAGAATTTACCTGATTTGCCGTATATGCCTCTGCCATTGCAAAACCGACAGCATTTGCTATTCCCTGCCCCAATGGTCCGGTTGTTATCTCAATACCGTCAGTGTGTCCATACTCCGGATGTCCCGGAGTTTTAGAGTCCAATTGTCTAAAGTTTTTAAGATCCTCTAAGCTTACATCATATCCCCATAAATAAAGTAAAGAATATATAAGGGCTGAGCTGTGTCCTCCGGAAAATACAACTCTATCACGATTTAGCCATTTAGGATTTTTTGGATTGTGTTTTATATGTTCACTTAAAACTACAGCAATATCTGCTAATCCCATAGAAGCGCCGGGATGTCCGCTATTTGCTTTTTGAACCATATCCGCAACTAAAAATCTGATGGTGTTCGCCATCTTTTTTCGCATTTGATTTTCCGGTGAATTTGGCATTTTTGTTCCCTTTGTTAATTTGATTTTATTTATGTCGCCACAAGTAGTGAGCTACTGCTTTACTTAGGGCTCGTTTTGTATTTTTATCAAAACTTTCTAATTTGTCTTCTAATTTTTTGGCTAAATTATCTGCATATTGCAAACTTTTATCCAATCCCAAGATTGTCACAAAGCTATTTTTATTCTCGTCATTGTTTGTAGTTTTACCTGCAACTTCTTGACTTTGGGTTACATCAATAATATCATCTTGAACTTGAAACAACAACCCAAGATCAAGTCCAAAATCATATAATGCGCGTTCAACATCTTTTGGCAGTCCTGCAATGACAGCGCCCATTTGCAAACTAGCTGCTATAAGTTTGGCTGTTTTATTTTGATGAAGTACCTCTATCTGCTTTAATTCAAGTTTTTGATTTTCAAAGTAGCAATCTATTGCTTGACCAAGCACCATCCCCGCACTTCCGCCATTATATGCCAGTATCTCTACGAGTTTTATCTTTACATCATCCCTTAAAGGCGATTTTGCGATTAGCAAAAATGCTTCTGTATTTAATGCATCTCCAACAAGTATGGCAGTAGCTTCATCATATTTGACATGCAGCGTCTCGTGACCTCTTCTTAAGCTTGCATTATCCATGGCAGGCAGATCATCATGTACTAATGAATATGTATGGAATACTTCAAGCGCAAGAGCAACAGGAAGCGCAGAATCATACAAAAGAGGTTCATTTGCTTCAACTATTTCAAGTAGCAGTTGTGGACGAAATCGTTTGCCACCGGCATCAAGCATAGCACTCAAAGCTTCTTCATAACAAGGATGGAAGCTTGACACTTTAAGCAGATGTGATTTTAGATAATTTTCAAATCTTTGCATATTTTCTCTTGGGATATTATTGATAATATTATATCAAATTAGGATAAAACAACCAGACACAAAAATCTTTCTTATTACTGTTTTCTATTTTTAATGCCTGCTATCTTTTTGATCTGCTCTATGACCTCTTTAGTAGTTAATTTCTCTACATTGATAACAACATCAGCTACTTGTCTATATATTTCTGCTCTTTCATTATATAGCCTTTTTGCCTCTTTTTCTTTTTGAAATAGTGGTCGTTTTGCCAATTTGGCTTTAGAGTTTTTAGCGGTTTTAAGCCTATTGTATATCCATTCAAAAGAAGCATCGAGCAGTACCACGGTACCTAGGTTTTTGAGATTATTTACCTTATAAAATCCCCCACCGCAACTAATAAGCGTGCCTTTTACATTGTGTTCTATCCAGTTAGCAGTTTCTTGCTCTAACGCTCTAAAACGCTCTTCGCCGTATCTTTCAAATATCTTTTTTACTTCTTTGTTTTCTTTGGACTCTATGAGGTCATCTGTGTCTATGTTGTATACACCATATGCTTTTGCATACGCTCTTGCGATAGTGCCTTTGCCTACGCCCATGAAACCTATTAATAGTATGTTTTTATCCATCTTGCTACTTTTATTAAATTAACAAAATTATATCATACCAAATATCAATCTTTCTATTAGAAGCTTAGACTTTGATATCTATCGCTTTAAACCGCACATCACACTTTGTCGTATCAAAGCCATAAAAAATTACAAAGCATATAAAGAGATACTAAAAACATACAAAGAAAAAAAGCTTGGTATCATCTTGCCGGAAATATCACTGTATCAAAGCACACTTACGAAAGAGGGTTCATTGTATGAGCGAAAATTTAGCGTATAAAAGTAAAATTGAAATACAGATATTTATCGTAAGTTTGTGTGAGATTTGTTTGAAAATTTTGAGTATAGCAAAGAAGCTTACATATAGTAAGTGTCCGAGCGAAACTCAAAAGCACAAAAATGTAAATATTTTTACCAGATTGCATCAAAAAGTTTTTTCTGACGAAGGAGCTTGCTTTCTGCAAGTGACCAAAGAAGAGAAAGCTTTATGGCGTGATATGGTGTAAAATATCAGAAGATCATACCTTCTACCGGTGAGGAGGCGGTTGCAAACGGTCTTTTTGGTATGCGTCCCGCTAAATAACTCATACGCCCTGCCATTACTGCATACTTCATAGCAGTTGCCATCATAATTGGGTCTTTTGCCTGCGCTATAGCAGTATTTATAAGCACTCCATCGGCGCCTAGTTCCATTGCCACACTTGCATCGCTTGCGCATCCTATGCCGGCATCAACAATTACCGGAATAGATACGGCTTCGCGGATAAAATGGATATTAAATCTGTTTTGGATACCAAGTCCTGAGCCTATCGGCGAAGCTAAAGGCATCACAGCATGCGCGCCTGCATCTTCAAGACGACGCGCCATAACAGGATCATCGCTGGTATAAGCCATGACAGTAAAGCCATCACGACTTAAAACTTCACAGGCCTTGATAGTCTCGATAACATCAGGATAAAGCGTTTTTGCAGTATCGCCAATAACTTCAAGCTTGATTAAGTCAATACCTGTAGCTTCTCTCGTTAGGCGAAACAGTGTAATAGCATCTTCGGCTGTCGTACACCCTGCCGAATTAGGCAAAAACTTAACATTAGTATCTTTGAAATAGGTCATTAGATTTTCTTCTTCAGGGTTTGTGATATTTACCCTTCTAACAGCAACTGTGATAAGTTCGCTTCCGCTTGCAAGCGTCGCATCAAGAGTAGTTTGAAAACTATCATATTTTCCGCTTCCTACGATTAGGCGGCTATTTAGTTCATATTTCCCTATTTTTAATATATCCATAATTATTACCTCACTTCTAAAACTTGATATATTGCATCTATCAAAGCTTCTTTTTCTTGTTTTTTTATCTCTTCATAATACTCACCGAAACTTAAACCATCTTTAAAAATCTCTCTTTGGAGTATTATCTCTCCACCGTCAAGCTCATCGTTTACATAATGCACACTCACTCCGCCTTCAAGAAACTCATCATAAAAGCTTTTTGCTATCGCATTTGTCCCTTTATGGCGTGGAAGCAAGGAAGGATGGAGGTTTATAGCTTTGATATTTTTTGTAAAAACGGGAGTGAGTATCCTCATAAATCCGGCTAATACCACCAGATCAACGCCTGCCTTTTTTATAGTTTGTACTAAAACCTCATCAAACTCTTCCCGCACTTGAAATTTTGAGGAATCAATGATCTCCAAATTAATGCTGTTGGCTTTAGCTATATCTATGCCTTTGGCATTTGGGTTATTGCAAATTGCTTGCTTTATGCACACTTTGTTTTTATCAAGATTTTTTATAAGATACTCAAAATTCGTACCGTCGCCGCTAAAAAGAATTGCTATGTTTTTCATACGCGAATTGTAGCAAAAATTTTCTAACTTATTCCAACTTTCCTACCTCGTCTATCAGATCGGTAGGCAACATAGCATAACTTGAGCCTAAAAAATTTCTAGAAGCCAATGCAAGCGCAAGCGATCCGTTTATAGCAGAGAACAATGCGTCATATCCTTGAGCAAGAAGTGAAGCTATGAGTCCGCTAAGCACATCGCCGCTTCCTCCCTTACTGAGCCTTGATGAACCAAGAGGATTTATGTATATTTCATCTTTATGGGAAATGATAGTATTTGCACCTTTTAGCAAAAGTACGACATTTGGAAATTTCAAGCTAAATTTTTTGACATATTCAAATCTATTTTCTTGAAGCTCGTCTATAGTTATATTTTCACCGCTTAGTATCCTCCACATAGATATAAACTCTTTTGGATGCGGGGTTACAACAATTTTTCTTGCCTGAGACAGTATGCTCAAAAGTTTCTTGGAATATAAAGCATCTGCGTCAATTACTATTGGAAGCAAATTTGATACTACATGTTTGTCTAAAAAACTCTCTTCGAAAAAAGTACCAAGTCCCATTCCGACAGCAATTGCGGTTGTATTTGCAGGCAACGAGGTACTTTGCATGAGATAAGGCGGAGTATATACTTTATCTTGTATCACGAGCGTTGCCAACCCTACTCCAAATCTCATTGCCGCTTTTGCGCTTATGACGGCAGCTCCCTCTTTTTCCCCGCATAGCAAGGCAACATGTCCAAAATTTCCTTTGTGGGTACTTTGCGCTTTTCTTGACGGCAATACCATATCGCTCTCTTCTAAAAGATACATTGTAGTTTCACCGTCATAGAGCTGTCGGCTAACTCCAAGAGTAACAACTCTGATTTCTCCAATGAAGTCCTTAACGCCATCTAAAAAATAACTTTTTTTAAGTGCTCCCATGGCAAATGTTATATCAGCCCTAAAGACTACATTTTTAATATTGCCTTTTCTATCAATTCCTGTTGGTATATCACAAGCTATTTTTACACCACTAAGGCTATTTAGCCTATTTACAAGAGCGATGGTATTGGCATCAAGCTCTCTTTTCAATCCGGATCCAAATACTGCATCAACTATCACATCGGCATCCTGAAGCTCTTTTACAACTTCGATCCCAACAGCCTTTGCTCTTTTAAGCTGCAACTTCGCCATATCCGATACAGGTTCTTTATGCAAAAATAGCCTCACATTATAATCACCGGCAAGTAATCGCCCCAACGCTATACCATCGCCTCCGTTATTACCGCTTCCTGCGGCGATCAAAACAGAAGAGTGCTTTGAAAAATTTTCTCTAATATACTCTTCCATACCGCTTGCTGCATGCTCCATAAGTATATCTTCACTCAACCCATACTCATCGTAACATCTTTTGTCTAAACTATTGCACTCTAAAAAAACTTTTTGCATAACTTGCCTTTGGTAATAGCTATTGGAATAATTATAGCAAATTAACTCTTCTAATGACAACAAACTAACTCTAAACTTATTTTGGTATAATTTTTAAACTAAAAATGCAATGAAGCATTAATCTGTACAAAAAAGGGGGTGATTTTTTATGCCGGGAATTATTGTTAATTCAAGAGATTCTTTTGATGATGCTTACAGAAAATTCAAAAAACAATGCGACCGTAACCTAATCGTTATTGAAGCAAGAGCTAGACAGTATCACGAAACTGAAACTGAAAAGAGAAAAAAAGAGAAGATTGCTACAAGAAAGAAAATTCTTAAAAAAATATATACTCTTAGAAGATACGAGTCAAGACTCTAATATTTTTTGGTGGGTTAGCAAACCCACTCTACAATTCATAAAATAGATACACTTACCACAATTAATAAATCATCATTTAACAACTGCTAATAACTATTTTGCTAAAATCTTAACATAAAATCTAAAGTGAGAAAATATGCAATTTACCACACCATTACAATCAAATTCTATCAAAATAATGCTGCTTGGAAGCGGAGAGCTTGGCAAAGAAGTTGCCATAGAGGCTTTAAGACTTGGAGTTGAAGTAGTAGCAGTTGATAAGTATGAAAATGCTCCTGCGCATTTGGTGGCAAATAGAAGTTATGCGGTTGATATGAAAAACAAAGATGCGCTTCTTGAAATAATCGAAAAAGAGAAACCGACTTATATATTGCCCGAAATTGAAGCTATCAGCATAGATGCACTCTTTGAAGCAGAAAAAAGAGGTTTTCATGTGATACCAAATGCCGAAGCAGTCAATAAAACTATGAATAGAAAAAATATAAGAGTTTTTGCAGCCGAAGAGCTTGGATTGAAAACAAGTAAATATAAATTTGTAAAAACTCTTGATGAGCTTAAAGTTGCAAGTAGCGAGATAGGCTTTCCTTGTGTAATAAAACCTGTAATGAGTAGCTCCGGTCATGGTCAAAGTATAGCCAAAACGGCTGATGACATTGAGCGTTCATGGGAGATCGCAAAAGAAGCAAGAGGCGATGCAAGCGAGCTTATTGTCGAAGAGTTCATTAAGTTTGACTACGAGATAACACTGCTCACTGTGCGAAACGAAACCGGCACGACTTTTTGTGAACCGATAGGTCATGTACAAAAAGATGGCGACTATATCCTTTCTTGGCAGCCTATGGCAATGAGTGAAGTGGCGCTTAAAAAAGCCCAGACAATCGCCAAAGCCGTCACAGATGGACTAGGTGGGCGAGGAATATTTGGTGTTGAGTTTTTTGTTCTTGGAGATGAAGTATATTTCTCAGAATTAAGCCCAAGACCACACGATACCGGTATGGTTACGCTTATCACCCAATCACAAAGTGAATTTGCACTTCATGTACGAGCCGTACTTGGATTGCCTTTGGATTTTACATTTTACGGAAGCGGGGCTAGCGGGGCATATAAAGCAAAAAATGAAAGTCACAGCCCTGTGATCGATGTTCCAAATGATGCGTTTAGTAAAGATAGCTTTGTGAGAGTTTTTGGCAAACCAGAGTCACATATTGGTAGAAGAATGGCAGTAGCCCTTGTATTTGATGAAGTAGAAAAAGCAAAAGAAAAAGCACTCGCTATCGTTGGAGAGATGAAGGATACAAGTTTATAATCAAATTTATTTGGATATACTATTAGAAAATTAGGGCAATATGGCAACTTTTGGCAGACTCGATAAACTTAAAATCAATGGTTATAAATCTATTAAATCATTAGAAATTGATTTCAATGCAATCAATATTTTAATAGGTGCTAATGGTGTCGGTAAGAGTAATTTTATCGGTTTTTTTAATTTTATACGAAAACTGGTAGAAAAAGAACTTGAGCTTTATGTCGCACAAATGGGAGGTGCAAATAAAGTTTTACATTTTGGTCGAAAAATAACAGATAGACTTAATTTTTCAATGTTTTTTATACCAAATGGTTATCAAGCAACATTGGTTCCAACAGATGATAATGGATTAATTTTTAAGAGTGAAAAAGGTTATTTTTTTGGGGATATGATTGGATATAGTGGTGGAACAAAAGAATACTCACTTGACAGCCAAGGAAGTAAAGAATCAAAACTTCCAAGCAAAGCACATAGAAAGTCACCATTGGGACATATTGTAGGTTATATACAAGACTGGAAAGTTTATCATTTTCATGATACTAGTAAGTCGTCAGCAATGAAGCAACCTTGCAATATTAATGATTATTACTCTTTGGCCGTTGATGGTGGAAATCTTCCGGCATTTTTGTATTTTATTAAAAGATTTTATGAGGATAGTTATTCTAAAATAGTCAAAACTATCCAAAGAGTAGCTCCATTTTTCCATGATTTTATACTAGAGCCTGATGCCGCAAATAAAGATATGATAAGACTTAGATGGAAGCACAAAGGAAGTGATTTGTACTTTGATGCCAATGATTTATCGGATGGTACGATACGATTTATCTGTCTTGCGACATTACTTTTGCAACCAAATTTGCCAACAATCATACTTTTGGATGAACCGGAACTTGGGCTGCATCCTTTTGCTTTGCAAATTTTGGCTTCGCTCTTTAGGGTTGCAGGAAATAAAACTCAAATTATAGCTTCTACACAATCTCCAACATTCGCTGATTTTTTTGATATTGAAGATATTATCGTGGTTGACACAAAAGAGAATGCGACAGTATTCAAAAGATTAAACAGTGATGAATATGGAGAGTGGTTAGATGAATACAGTGTGGGTGAAATGTGGCAAAAAAATCTAATCGGCGGAGTGCCAATTTATGATTAGGATTGCCATTTCCGTAGAAGGACAGACCGAATATGAGTTCTGCAACAAAGTTTTGACTCCTTATTTTAGAAGTCATAATATTGAAATGACACCTATTATTGTGATGACCAGCAAAGATAAATGTGGCAGAAAACATAAAGGCGGATGTATTAATATAAATAGAATAAAAAATGAAATACACAAACTTTTACCAAACTTTGATTATGTCACAACTTTTTATGACTTTTATGGTTTTAGCGACAGACCGTGCGATGATGTGAATGAACTCGAAACTAAAATATATGAACTTTTTAATGACAAGAAATTTATACCATACATTCAAAAGTATGAGTTTGAAACCTTGCTCTTTAGTAAACCTCGTGTGTTTACAGACTATTTTGGAGATAATAGTATTGAAAATAAAATCATGCAAGATGTCAATCAATATATTGATATTGAATGTATTAATGATTCACCCGATACCGCTCCGCATAAAAGATTAGAAAATTATTTTCCAGAAGATGAAAAATACGACAAGGTTTTTCATGGAGAGGGTTTTGCATATGACATTGGACTTGAGACTATGAGAGCGAATGCTAAAAGATTTAATCAATGGATTGAGAAAATTGTTAATTTGAAACTTCAAATTTCCTAATCCGAGAACAAAATAACTTATAGCCCTTAAACATTAAAGAACTTTTAATATATTTAAAGATATCTTTCACTACTTTTTTTCTCACAGAGAGTGCAAACACAAGATAAAAAGTAGCACAAAACTAGCGAATAGCGGTTTTACAAAATAAAAAATTTCTTTAGAAAAAGCGTCACTACTCACGAATCGCTATGCTATATTTTTGCGACATATGCCCAAAATCTAGCTACTTTTCGAGCATTCAGATGACATTATTGAAAGGACAAAATTTGACCACAGATATACTTGTAATCGGAAGTGGGGGAGCAGGACTAAGTGCGGCTCTTCGTGCAAAAAAACTTGGATGTAGTGTTATAGTAGCCACTAAAACATTACCGACAAATGCAAATACCTCTATGGCTCAAGGCGGATTTAATGCGAGCAGCAACGAAGATATACAAATACATATAGATGATACTATAAGATCATCTAGAGGTTTAGGCTCATCGACGATGATCGATCTTATGTGTAAAAGTTCAAAAACATCTCTTGATTGGCTGTTGTCGCTTGGAGTACCATTTAGTCTTGACGATAATGGAAACCTCGCAAATAGATTTATGGGTGGAAGCACGAATAAAAGAACATATTATGCCGAAGATTACACAGGGCTAAAGATATTACAAACTTTGCATGATGAGTGTTTAAAAAACGACATTGAGTTTAAAGCCAATCACTATTTACTAAACTTAATAGTTGATGAGGATACCAAAGAGGTTGGCGGAGCAACTTTTTTAAATATTGCAACCGGTGAAGTAGTAGAGATAAGAGCCAAAAGTGTTATTATCGCAACCGGCGGATATAGCGGTGTATATCATGGGTTTACAACAAACGGTTTTGGAAGCAGCGGCGATGGGATAGCTGCTGTCATAAGAGCCGGAGGAGTAGCAAGTGATATGGAATTTGTACAGTTTCATCCAACAGCTCTTAAAAAATCTTCTATTCTTATCAGCGAAGCGGCAAGAGGGGAAGGCGGATATTTAGTTAATGGTCTTGGAAAACGATTTGTAGATGAGCTGTTATCAAGAGACGAGGTAAGCCGCGCCGTAGCAAAAGAGATAAATGAAGGCAGAGAAGTCTTTTTGGATGTTAGACATCTTGGAAGCGAAAAACTTGCCCACCTGCTTCCGCAAGAGATGAAGCTTTGTAAGATACATGAAAATCTCGATATGGCAAAAGATCTTATTCCTATAAAAAGTGTCGCACATTATACCATGGGCGGCATTGAAGTGGATCAAAAGCTTCAAGCAAGCGGTTTAAAGGGCTGTTTTGCCGTAGGAGAGTGCAGCAATGCTCATATCCATGGAGCAAACCGCCTTGGTGGAAATTCACTGCTTGAAATTATCTCTATGGGACTTATTGCAGGAGAAAATGCCTCAAATTATAAACCAAAAAGTAAGTTTAAAGAAAATAATCAATTAAATAAAGATAGAGCTTTCATAAATACTGTTTACAATACTTTTACAAATCAGATAAATTTCTATGAAAAACGGGAATTTTTGGGAAAGATACTTTATCACAACGCCGGTGTCATTAGAAAAGATATGGGATTAAAAGAGGCTCTTGCAGCACTTCAACAAATGCAGCGTGAGTTTACATTTATGGGTATAAGTGATAAAAGCAAAGAGTTCAATACAAACTTGATAGATTTCATAGAATTTGGCAATACTCTTGAAGTTGCAGAAATGCTGCTTGTGGGTGCGCTGCATAGAAATGAGAGCAGAGGCGCTCACTTTAGGGAAGATTTTAAAGAAACCAACGATACATTTAAAGCCCATAGTATCTTTTGGAAAGAGGATGGTGTGCTTTGCACAGAGTTCAAGGATGTCAAATGAATATAACAATTAGAAGATTTGATAAAAGAAAAGAGCCTCAAAGCATCGATATGACTTATCCTCTCTTTGAGGGGCTTACACTTTTAGAAAATTTGATAAAGATAAAAACTACCATTGATCCAACTCTTTCATTTAATGGAGTTTGTCGCTCAGGAGTGTGCGGAAGCTGCGGTGTATCTGTAAACGGAAAAGCAAAACTTTCATGCAGCTATAAACCAAGTGACGGTGATGTGATAGAGCCTTTAGCCTACCATGAAGTAGAGAGGGATTTGATAGTTGACAAAACCAAAACTCATAAAACGCTAAAAACTTCACATGCGCATTTATTAGGCAGTGCTATACTCGAAAATTCTTCCAAAGTTACAGTGCAAAGCGATTGTATATTGTGTGATAGCTGCTACTCGGCTTGTCCTGTATTGGCGGTAAATAGTGACTTTTTAGGACCTTTTGCGCTAACTAAAGTTTATCGCTACACACTCCAGTCAAATGAAAATAAAAAAGCGATAGATGCTATTCAAAAAAATGGGATTTGGGACTGTACACTTTGCGGCGAATGTACACTTTCCTGTCCACAAGACATTGATCCTAAAACGGATATAATGAACTTAAGAAGCATAAGCGTACAAAATGGATATAACGATCCAAATTTTGCAAATATGAGTTTTGGAGATTTTGAGTTTAATAATTTATTTCGATAAAATATATACTAAAAGCTACTTAAAAAAATGGATAGAGATGTTGAAAAATAAAACAAAATGGCGTATTATCGCGGCCGGTATCATAGGTAATGTTATAGAGTATTATGATTTTGCCCTTATCGGTTTTTTATCTACTACTATGGCGATACTGTTTTTCCCCTCAAATAACCATTTTTTGTCTCTACTTGGATCTTTTGGCGCATTTGCGGCAGGAATGATAGCAAGACCGATCGGGGCTCTATTTTTTGGACATATCGGAGATAAAATAGATCGTAAGTACGCGCTTTTTGCTTCACTTATACTTATGGCATTGCCTACATTTTTGATAGGTTTTTTGCCTACATACAGCGATATAGGAATATTTGCTCCTATATTGCTCGTTGCATTAAGAATTGTTCAGGGATTTTCTGTTGGTGGAGAATATGCAAGTTCAATAGTTTACTTAGTGGAAGAAGCTCCGCAAAATAGAGAAAATCTATATGGTTCTTTCGTATCTTTGGGAGCAAAACTCGGTATGGCGATAGGATCAGGATTTTGTGGATTTTTGCTATATTATTATGGTGAAAAAGAGATATTAGAGTGGTCATGGAGAGTGCCTTTTTGGGCAAGTATGGTACTATCTATCACAGGACTTATATTAAGAGCGGGGCTTGAAAGCAGCTACGAATCACCAAAAAGCAGCAAAATACCGCTTTTTGAAATATTTAAAAATTACCGCACAATATTTTGGCAATACCTAATAGTTACAAGCGCTATATGGATGCTTTACTATACGCTTTTTATATATCTTCCTGTTTGGCTTGAAAGTTATGCAGATATAGACAAATCTACAGCTTCAAAGCTAAATACATACTCAATAACACTTGGCTTTATATTTATACCGATAATGGCGATCATTGCAGATAAAATAGGCTCTATCAGACTTATAAAATTGAGCGCTTTTTTAACTGTTTTGTTAATTATACCTTTATTTATGGTTATGTCCACAGGAGATATAGCTTTGGTAACTATCGCAATAAGTATAATGACCATACTCTTATGCGCATTTCAAGCGCCTATATTTGCTACAGTGGTAAATGCTATGCCCAATCATAATTACAGAGCATCATTTACGGCTGTTATACTTGGAAGTGCGGCTGGGGTCGTGGGTGGAAGTACGCCCGCACTTATGGCAACTGTTATTAAAATAAGCTCTCTTTCTATCGCCCCTGCATTTTTGATAGCTATATTTGCCGCCTTTGGATTGTGGGCAATATTCAAACTCGCAAGTTTTAAGATTGAAAAATAGTATTAATTGATACTTCTGGGATCTGCGATCTTTCCTGCTATTGCGCTTGCTGCCGCAACAGCAGAATTTGCAAGGTAGATCTCGCTGGTTCTTGCGCCCATCCTGCCTACAAAGTTACGGTTTGTAGTGGCTACACATCTCTCACCGTCTCCAAGTATTCCCATATATCCGCCCAAACATGCTCCACAAGTAGGATTGCTCACGACAGCTCCTGCTTCTATAA
This sequence comes from Sulfurovum sp., assembly GCA_020721775.1. Taxonomy (GTDB): domain Bacteria; phylum Campylobacterota; class Campylobacteria; order Campylobacterales; family Sulfurovaceae; genus BN30871. Next base: position 10,961 of record DYLZ01000003.1, on the reverse strand, counting down.
GTATATCTATAAGCCCCTCTTTCTCAGCCTGCATAAATATCTTTTGTGTAGCAGGCGTTACTATCATTCTTGTATACCTTGCAACTCTTTTACCTTTTATGATAGCTGCTGCGATTCTAAGATCTTCTAACCTACCGTTCGTACAGCTTCCTATCATAACTTGATCTATTTTAAGATCATCTGCAACTGCCTGCTCTATACTTTTACCGTTTGACGGCAAAAACGGATAAGCAACAACAGGTGAAAGCTTATCAAGCTCTATTTTAATAACTTCACAATATATGGCGTCTTCGTCTGAATGGTATATTTTTGGCTCATCCCTTAATTTACCGTTTGCTGCGCGTCTCTCTTCAAGATAAGCCATAGTTACATCATCAACTGCGATAATTCCGCTTTTTGCTCCTGCTTCAATAGCCATATTGCAAATCGAAAATCTATCATCCATGCTAAGATATGCCACGCCGTCACCTACAAACTCAAGCGCTTTATACAAGGCACCATCAACGCCTATGCGTCTTATAAGCTCTAAGATTATATCTTTACCGTAAATGTGTTGGCCCGGTTTTCCCGTAAGCTCTACTTTGATAGATTCTGGCACTTTAAACCAGTTTCCTCCGGTTATCATACCAAAAGCAAGGTCCGTACTTCCCATTCCTGTACTAAATGCTCCAAGCGCGCCGTGTGTACATGTGTGGCTGTCTGCGCCTATGATCACATCTCCTGGGATCACAAGACCTTTTTCAGGCAAAAGAGCATGTTCTATCCCCATATCTTTTTCATCAAAAAAGTTTTTTAAATCATGCTTATATGCAAAATCTCTACTGATCTTTGCTTGATTTGCAGATGCTATATCTTTAGCGGGGATATAATGGTCCATAACTATACAAAAGTTATCAGGACGAGCCAATTTTGTTGCTCCGCTCTCTTCAAATGCCCGTATAGAAATAGGCGTTGTTATATCGTTTCCTATGATCATATCTATATCAACTCTTACGATCTCTCCGGCTTTTACAGCTTTACCGGCATGAGCTGAAAATATCTTTTCTGTAATGGTTTGTCCCATATATAAGTTCCTCAATTTAAATTGCGGAATTATACCAAAAATAGGGTAAAATACTGCAAAATTAAGGAGCATAAGTGAATTATAGCGAGCTGCTTGCCCTACGATCTCATCTAAAAACTTTTGATAATATTTATAAAGCAAAAAGAATAGATGACAATACCATTATTCTTAGATTTGATAAAGTTTACGAATATGGATTTGTTATGAATCGCGGGAGCAGCACTGTTTATAAAACAAAGCAAAGAAGATTTTTGCAAAATTACAATGCGCCTTTTGATAATCTTTTAGAACAGCTTGTAACAAACAGTAAAATTATAAGTATCGATATAGTATCAAACGATAGAGTTATTAGATTTGCGTTGGAGTCCAAAAACAGCTATAAAACACAAACTTTTTATCTACAATTTGAATTTACGGGCAAATTCACAAATGCGATCATACTAAACGAAGATGACATCATCATAGAAGCCCTCAGACATATCGACAGCTCAAAATCTTTTAGAGTGGTAAGGCCCAATGTCAAACTGATGCCGCTAATTCCAAGAGCGCAAAAAATCGACTCATCTTTTATAGATATAGAAAGCATTCTATCCCAAAATTATGCTAAATTAGAAAAATCTAAAATAGACAACATTAAACACAAACTGCTTACCACAATGTTAGCCAAACAAAAGAGTTTGAAAAAATTATTGGTGGATATGCCGCAACCTCAAGAGCTGGAAAATGAGTATCTGCAAAATAATCTATATGGAACTATAATCTTGTCAAATTTACACAAGATAGCCCCATATAGCTTAAAATTTGATACTTATGATTTTGAAGGCGATCCAATTACTATACCGTTGCCAAAAAATACGCCTATCAATAAAATGGGTAATTATTTTTTCGACAAAGCTAAAAAAGCCAAAAGAAAATCATTACATATACATATACAAAAAGAAAATATAAATGAAAAACTTGACTTTTTGGATACAACAATAAATCTTATAAAAAATGCAAGAGAGTATGAGCAATTGTCTTTTTTTATTCCACAGAAACCATCGCAAAAAAAATCCAAAAGTATTGATGAAAATCTAAATATCGTATGGATAGAAGGATATAAGGTTTATATCGGGCGCAACAAAAATGAAAATAAAAAACTGCTTGAAATATCAAAAGCAAATGATATTTGGATGCATATAAGAGATATTTCATCTGCTCATGTGATCATAAAAACAGATAAGCAAAATGTGCCTGAGAGTGTCATAAAAAATGCGGCCGGGCTTTGCGTTGAATACTCTGTCAAAAATGCCGGTGATTATATAGTTGACTATACAAAAAGGAAATTTGTAAAACCGGGTGAAGATGCAAATGTCTTTTATTCGAACTATAAATCCATTGCCGCAAGAAAAGAAGGCATCGAGATAAGAACTTAACACTATATATGGTATAATTAGATTTATTATATTATGGGATTTTTAAAGAATGAAACGACTTTTTACTGATTATCAAGAAAGATGGATGACAGGACTTGCCCTTCTTGGTCTTGTTGCTTTGATTGGATTTATCGATAATCTTTTTGTTATGTGGTTATTTTTAGGCATTATTTATATATTTGCATTTTACGAAGCAATGAAACTCTATAAAGTTGAATTCCCTTCTGCTTATTTTTGGGCTCTATTTTTATGGATCATGGCATATTTTTATCCAAGTCCGGACGATATGTTTTTTCTTATAGCAATTATCTTTGGTGCCGGTTTGGCATATTTTCATAATTTTGACAAAAGACTACTTTTACCATTTCTTTATCCAACAATTGGATTTATGTTTTTTCTAACACTATATAAAGATTATGGCATTAGTCATATGTTTTGGCTTTTGGTTACCGTTGCGCTTACTGATATCGGAGCTTTTTTTGTCGGTAAAACAATAGGCAGGATAAAGTTTTCATCGACATCTCCAAATAAAACATTAGAGGGCGTAATAGGCGGCGTGCTCATTGCTACTGTTGTCGGTACACTTATAGGACTATATACATATAGTTTATCAAAATCCATAATGGTATCGCTAGCTATATCAATAGCTTCCGTATTTGGAGATCTTTTTGAGAGTTATTTAAAGAGAGAGGCCGGCGTAAAAGACAGTGGAAATGTTTTACCCGGACACGGCGGGGTGCTTGATCGAATAGACGGTTACCTTTTTGGTGTTGTCATGATGATAATCGCCCTTCGCGCTTTGCCTTCATAGATGATTGTAATTTTAGGGTCAACGGGTTCTATTGGAGTAAATACGCTCCAAATTGCATCTCGTTTTAACATACAAATCGAAGCTTTGGTCGCAGGAGATAATATCTCCCTCTTAAATGAGCAGATAAGATTATACAAACCAAAATTTGTCGGTATCAAAGAAAACGCTAAAAAACATTTAGTAGAACATAAAAATATCTTTTGCGGCGAAGAAGAGATACTTGATATGCTGGGTCAGTGTAAAAGCAAAACCGTTGTAAATGCACTTGTAGGGTATGCCGGTCTTATGCCCACTCTTCGCTCTATAGAACTTGGCAAAAAAGTTGCGCTTGCAAACAAAGAATCGCTTGTTGTTGCCGGGCATTTGATAGATATTTCAAAAATAACACCGATTGACAGTGAGCATTTCGGACTTTGGTATTTGGCACAAAATAAAAAATTCAATAAACTTTATATCACTGCGAGCGGCGGAGCTTTTAGGGATTGGGATATTGATAAAATAAAAAATGCCTCATTAAAAGATGCGCTAAACCATCCAAACTGGTCAATGGGAGATAAGATAACTATAGACAGCGCCACGATGACAAATAAACTGTTTGAATTATTGGAAGCCGCATGGCTTTTTGATACAACAAATATTGATGCTGTATTGGAAAAAAAATCTATCGTACATGCTCTTGTAGAATTTGCTGATGGTTCAACGACGGCTCATTTTGCCGATGTTGATATGAAACTCCCAATTGCATTTGCGCTTCTTGATGAAGTTAACGATGAGATTTTAAAGCCTATCGATCTGCTTAGTATCGGAGCTATTGAATTTTTGCCTATAGATACCGCCCGTTATCCTATATGGCAAATAAAAGATGAGATTCTAAAAAAACCTCATCTTGGTGTTGTGATAAATGCCGCAAATGAAGTGGCAATAGAAAAATATAAAACAGGGCGGTGTTCATTTGCCGGCATAAGCGAAATTGTATTAGATGCTTACAAAAAATTTGACCATATAAAACCAAGTGGTATAGAAGATACGATAAAGATAAACCGAGAAGTAAGAGAATATGTCAATAACTTTCAAAAACTACCGGAGCGAAAAAAGTGATTCTTAGCATAGAAAGCAGTTGTGACGATAGCTCTATATCTATAACTCAGATAAAGACAAAAAAAATAGTTTTTTATAAAAAAATATCGCAAGAGAGCGAACATAGCGAATTTGGTGGTGTTGTTCCGGAGCTTGCGTCAAGGCTTCATGCGGTTACATTGCCTAAAATTCTAGAAGAAGCAAAAGACTTTTTCCCACAATTAAAAGCTGTAGCAGTTACCAATGGTCCGGGACTTGGCGTAACGCTTATGGAAGGCGTAGAGATGGCAAAAACAATTTCTGCAGTATTGAATATTCCTATAATCGCAGTAAATCATTTAAAGGCGCATATTTACTCTCTTTTTATAGAAAAAGAGACTGTTTTTCCAATTCTTGTACTGCTTATATCCGGCGGTCATACGATGATAGTAAAAGTAGAATCTTTAAACTCAATGCAAATACTTGCATCAACCATGGATGACAGCATAGGTGAAAGTTTTGACAAATGCGCAAAAATGATGAACTTGGGTTATCCCGGTGGACCTGAAATTGAAAAATTAGCAAGTCAAGGGGATGAAAATAGGTTTAATTTTCCTGTGCCGCTTTCAAACTCTCCGCTGCTCGCATTTTCTCTATCGGGACTCAAAAATGCCGTAAGGGTTCAAATAGAACAACTTGGCGGCGCTAAAAATTTAAGCGGGCAAGACAAGCGCGACATATCTGCATCGTTCCAAAAAGCAATAACAGCTCATCTTTTACAAAAAAGTAAAAAAATACTAGCAAATCAAAACATCAAAAACTTTGCTATAGTGGGCGGAGCGGCGGCAAATAAGTCTATAAGAGAGGCGTTTGATTTACTGTGCAATAAACTAAATATTAAACAACATTTTGTAGAACTTAAATACTGTTCAGATAATGCGGCAATGGTAGGCAGAATTGCTATTGACTATTATTTAAATAACCGAATTACCGACTATAAAAACATCTCAACTTTAGTTTCTAAAAAAAGGCAGACCGGAGAACTTTAATTTTGACATTTTATTTTCTAATTTAGCAAAATTCCGCTAATGGCAAAACTCCCTACAGAGATCAAGTAATAAATAAAAACTTCTTTAAATACTGTTTTATTGCCTAGTATTGCCGTGAGTGCTGATTTTGCTATTGTATTGCTTACCAAAGCTATGATTATCGCGTTATGGGCTATAGAGATACTTGCTTCGCCTCTTGCTAAAGTAGCCAAAGAGAGTGTAATGGCATCAACATCTGCAATACCGGAGATAAACGATACGGCATACACGCCGTAACTTCCGCTATATTTATCGGCAAGCTCAACAATTGCCAACACAAAACCAAATACAAGTCCCATAAGCAAGGCTTCTTTTAGGTCGTACGGATTTTTAAATTCGATGTCGTTTGGTATATTTTCATATCTTGTTCTAAAGTATATAAAAAGAATATATGCTAAACCTGTGATTAGTCCTATAGCAAACGGTATTGTTATACTTTTAGCTAGATTTGGATTAAAGGCCCACAATATCAAATCTGCTCTGATAAACATCATCGATGATGCCAATGTTATTGCGATAGCAAGATTTTTTGCCAAAAAACTATTTTCATGTATTTTTCGAGACATACTCATTGCAACTGCCGTTGACGAAATAAGTCCTCCAAAAATGCCGGCAATTGCAATTCCGTTTTTTGTTTTTAATACTTTAATAGCTATATATCCAAAAAAAGAGATTCCTGCGACAACAACCACCATCATCCATATCTTAAAAAGATTTATAAGTCCAAAAGGGTCTATAGGTTCGTTTGGAATGACAGGAAGAATAACAAAAGTCATCAATAAAAAAAAGATGGTAGCGCCGAAGTCTTCTTTGGTAAGGCTTTTTTCATAATCTTCTATTTTTTCTTTGAGATTTAGTAAGAACATTACGATTATTGTCAACAAAACTGCTAAAAGATGCGTAGAAAAATTTAACATTGCACCTATAAGAAATACTATCATGGCGGCAAATTCCGTAGTTGTACCCTTATGGGATGTATTAATGCTGTTTACTATATAAGCTGCGATCAACATCAAAGAGAACACTACAACAAAAACAACAAAAGCATGCGGATAAATCTTATTGATCCATCCGCTAAGAAATCCTAGAAGAGATATTATCGCAAAAGTACGAGTACCTCCAAAATCCCTCTCTTTTTGGGAATAGATAATATGCATTTCACGCTGCAATCCTATCAAAGATCCTAAAACTATCGCAAGAACAATGTTTTGTATAAAATCCAAATCCATACTCATCCTATCATAACATAGTACTTTAAAGCCATTATACCCAAAGAAAGCATATTTTGGATATAATTAATTTAGTTTATATTATGGAGAATAGATCATGGAAAATAATTACGGTGCAGGCAATATAAAGGTTCTAAAAGGACTTGAAGCAGTTAGAAAAAGACCCGGAATGTACATAGGCGATACATCCACAAAAGGTTTGCATCACTTAGTTTACGAAGTTGTTGATAACTCTATAGATGAAGCAATGGCCGGATATTGTGATACCATAAAAGTAACTCTAACAAAAGAGGGTTCGGCTATAATTGAAGATAACGGTAGAGGTATTCCTGTAGCAGAACATCCTACTGAAAAAATTTCAGCCGCTACTGTAGTTTTAACTGTTCTTCATGCAGGCGGTAAATTCGATAAAGATACATATAAAGTTTCCGGCGGACTTCACGGTGTGGGCGTTTCCGTAGTTAATGCGCTCTCTCGTAATTTGAAACTTACAGTTTCAAGAGATGGACATATTTATGAGCAATCTTTTGCAAAAGGTATACCTCAAGATATTCTCAGCATCACAGGCAACACTAAGAAAAAAGGTACAAAAATTGAGTTTTGGCCCGATGAAACTATTTTCACTGAAAGCGTTATTTTTGATAAAAATATTTTAATGGAGAGATTTAAAGAGCTTGCCTACCTGAACCCAAAAATAACTATTATATTTAGCGATGAAAGAGATGACACAAAAGAGACATTTCATTTTGAAGGCGGCTTAAAACAATTTGTTGAAGATATGAACAAAAAAAATCCTATTTCATCAGCGCAATTTTTTCAAGGTAAAGACGAAGATATAGAGATCGATATAGCTATAATGTATAACGATAGTGATACGGATCAGGTTCTATCTTTTGTAAATAACATAAAAACTCCTGACGGCGGTACGCATGAAGCAGGCTTTAGGGCAGGTCTTACAAGATCTCTTTCAAGTTATATAGAAAAAAATGCTAACGCAAAAGAAAAAAATATAAAAATAACAGGCGAAGATGCAAGCGAGGGTTTAGTTGCGATTATTTCCGTTAGAGTTCCTGAGCCTCAGTTTGAAGGTCAAACGAAAGGCAAATTAGGATCAAGCTATGTAAGACCATTGGTTCAAAAATTCTTCTCTGCTAATTTCAATAGATATCTTGAAGAGATGCCTTTGGAAGCAAAAGAGATCATGGCTCATGTACTTTTGGCTGCAAGAGGCAGAGACGCTGCAAAAAGAGCAAAAGACCTTGTAAAAAGAAAAGAGTCAATGAGCGTCGGAACACTTCCCGGGAAACTTGCAGACTGCCAAAGTAAAGATCCCAAAGAGTGTGAACTATATCTGGTGGAAGGCGACTCTGCCGGAGGATCTGCAAAACAAGGAAGAGATAGGGTTTTTCAAGCGATACTGCCGTTAAAAGGTAAAATACTAAATGTTGAAAAAGCAAGGCTTGACAAAATACTTCAATCAGATGAGATAAAAAATATAATCACGGCTCTTGGGTGCGGTATCGGAGATGAGTTCAACGAAGAAAAACTGAGATATCATAAAATTATCATCATGACGGATGCCGATGTTGACGGAAGCCATATACAGACGCTTCTTATGACATTTTTCTTTAGATTCTTAAGACCGATTGTAGAAAATGGATATCTATATTTGGCTCAACCTCCGCTATATAGATATAAAAAAGGTAAAAATGAAATTTACCTGAAAGACGATAAGGCTCTAAACGACTATCTGATAGAAAATGGTATTTCAGAGATAGAAGCATCTACTATGGGGTTCAATGATCTGGTTGATCTATTTAAATTGGTATCTTACTACAAAATGACACTGAAAGAACTTAAAAAAAGATTTGCTCTTCCGCAGGTCATAAGATATATGATCGAAAATCCTGATATTATAACTGACAATAAAGCTCTCTTAGAACATCTTAAAACATTTATAACGGCGTTAGGATTTAATATACTCAATCACTATGCAAATGAAGAGAGAATTCATCTTTTTGTTCAAACTGACGACGGACTGGAAGAATTGATTATAGATGATAATCTATTTACAAATCCGCATTACAACGAAGCGCTGTATATCTATAAAAAAATTAAAGACCATACAACAGAGGAATTTGAAGACAAAGACCTTCTTGCTATGCTGGAAAACATAGAAGCATCTGCAAAAAAAGGCGCTTACATCCAAAGATACAAAGGTCTTGGTGAAATGAACCCTGAGCAGCTTTGGGAAACAACGATGATGCCGGAAAATAGAAGACTTTTGCAGGTAAAGATCGATGATGTAGATAGTGCCAGTGAAGTATTTACTCTATTTATGGGTGATGAGGTAGAGCCTAGAAGAAATTATATAGAAGCTCACGCAAAAGATGTTAAACATTTGGATATATAAAAATGATACTATCGCAAACAATCGAAAGAGAAAGAAAGTTTAAGCTGGCCCTAAGAGCCGGGCTTCCAATCTTAGCATTGATCGGCTTGATCATATATAGTGTTTTTCAACAAGAAAATATCGTATTAGATACGAAAACTATTATATTGCTTATTTCTTCTAGCTTCATTGCTATATATTTTATATTTTTTATCATTGAAATAGGCGCATCGGAAAAGATAATTGATGATGTAACCAATACATTAAAAGAGCAGGCATTTACAGAAATTGCAAAAAAATTAAATGCAAATACTATTGCGCTTATCGAAATTAGCAATTTTGATACCATAGAAGAACATTATAATAATAATGAAATAGAAAATATGCTAAAAACTTTGACTGCAAAATTAGGCACAGCTTTAAATATTAAAGATTTTAAATTTACCATCATAGGCAAAAAAAATTATAATGCATTTTTAGTAGCAACTAAAACAAAAGATAAAGACAAATTATATAATGTCATAAAAACTTTTATTTCCACTCACGGCAAATTAAATAAAATTGATATAGAGTATAATTTTGCCGTGACAAACTGCACAAAACATTATGATAAAACAATAGTTTACCTCAAAGATATTATTAAAATACAAAAAAACAGTTCAAAAAATGAGAGCATTGAAAATAATATCGAAATTGAAGAGATAGAACAGGTAACACTCCAATCGCTTGAACATAAAAATCTAATTTTTACCTATAAACCGCTTTTGAACCTGCATGACAATAGTATAAATATTTATGAAGTTCTTGTTAAACTAAAAGCAAATAACAGCGAAGACTTACTGCCTAGATTTTATCTGCCTATTTTAAATAGCCTGGGACTAAGCAGGGAATACGATATAACCATTGCTAAACATATAATAAAATTACTTGAAAAAATAGATGAAAATATTGCTCTAGCATTCAATCTTTCTCCTTTTTCGCTTAGGGATACAGGATTTCAAAAAAAATTGATAAAATTGATAAAATCGTGCAAGATAAACCCAAATAGAATCATAATTCAGCTATATGAGAGAAAAACGCACCATGACTTAAGCGGATATTTGAAAATCCTTGAAACGCTAAGAGAAGAAGGGGTAAGAATTTGTATAGACAATTTCGGCTCTTCAAGCTCGTCGATGGACTACCTGAGACACTTTAAATTTGATATGATACAATTTGATAGGGATTATACACAAAATATTTATGATGATAGAACCGGTTCGATTTTATGGAGTATGATAGAGATGTCAAAGAAAAACTCTATTTTAACAGTTGCGAAATGGGTTGACAAAAAAGAACAAAAAGAACTGCTTGAAACATTTCAAATAGACTATATACAAGGTTTTGCAGTTCACAAGCCGCTTAATGAAGATGAACTTTTAAAAAATACTGCAAAGGATAATTTATGAAATACGGCGAAGAAGAGATCGTAAATTTTGATATAAACAAAGATGAGAATTATTGGCCAAATGAACATGAAAAAACTTATACTATTGATATAGAGCTTCCTGAATTTATGTGCAAATGTCCTCGTTCGGGGTATCCTGATTTTGCAAAAATATATCTACAATATCAACCAAATAAAAAAGTAATAGAATTAAAAGCTCTTAAATTGTATATCAATTCTTTTATGAATAGACATATTTCGCATGAAAACTCTGCAAATGAGATATTTGATACATTATATAAAAATTTAGATCCAAAATGGATGAAACTGGTAGCTGACTTCAATCCCAGAGGAAATGTTCATACTGTTATAACTATTGACAGTTCTGATCTTTAAAGTATTACAATTTGCCATAAAAATAGAAGCACGACAAAGACATAGCCAATGCACTTGGTCTAGAGGCGCAATATTTTGCCGTTAT
>DYLZ01000037.1 GCA_020721775.1 Sulfurovum sp. | reverse complement strand
TTGGTGGAGGTGTGGGGGATCGAACCCCAGTCCTAAAATAGCTCGAATTATGACTCTACATGTTTAGATGGTATTGATATATCTCATAATGCTTTGCTCAATACCCAAAGCTACACATTACCAGCCTAAAATTTCATCTATTGATCAGGCGCTCAATAGAATAAGTTATCATTTTATGATACCTAAAGATCTACCTATGATAACACTCGGCAGCAAGGCACTCCTAAAGTTTGTTAAACTTACGCAGCTAAAGCGTAAGCAGGAGAATAATTTGTATTTTTTGCGTTTATTTGCGTTGGGCCGCATAACGGAATTGCCCAGTCCGACATGCACATAATCCATACTACTCCAGTCGAAACCAGTCACCCCCATATAGGAGATGTGACCAAGTTGTATTGGAAACATGAGTGGGATTGTAACACTTTTGTGACTGCTTGTCAAGAGAGCATACTTTTGTTTTTGATTAAATTGCTAGTCAACTATAACCCTATGAATATTCGCATGCAGAGCGCAAGTTATCTCATAACTAATTGTGCCAAAGTGTTTTGCGGCTATATTTGCATCTTCCATGATACAAACTTCTTCTTCATCACCTTCAAGTGTGATGAAATCCATCGATACCCTGCCCAATATTTCTTTGCCGCTCGGCGTAATGTATGGCTGCTTTACATCTCCTCTTCGCCATCCATCTCCATATCCAAGATCATAAGTAGAAACTATCATATCTTTCGGAGCTGTAAATTCTCCACCGTATCCAACCCTCTCTCCTGCCAAAAGCATCCGAGATGAAACTTTTTTAGCATATAGTGACATTACCGGCTTTAGTTCAACTTTTTCAAATGCGTTATCCATCGGATTGTATCCGTATGCACCTATGCCAAGTCTGACTAAATCCTCTTTAAACTCTTTTGTTCTCAAAATTCCTGCAGAGTTGTGTATATGAAATCTGACATTATCAAAGCCACATTCATTTATAATCTTTTTGATATTTTGAAAATTTTTGTATTGATAAAAGTACCCACTTCCAAGCTCATCAGCGCTTGCAAAATGGCTCATAACGCCTACGAGATTGATATTTTTATCTTTTATCATGCCAATCGCAATTTGCAACTCATTAGGCTTTATACCATTTCTATGCATTCCTGTGTCTACTTTAAGCTCGATCCTTGTTCTCTCAGGACATAACTCAAGTTTTTCTATAGAGTTAACCGCATATGATAGTTTGGGCGATGGTATGATATTGCCCCCTAAAACTATAACATCATCAAAAAGCTCTTCTATTTCTTTGGCTTCTGTGTAGTTTCTAACAACAGCCTTTGTTATACCAAAATTTCTAGCTATTTTTGCTATTTTGTCAACTCCGTGTCCATAAGCATTGTCTTTTAGTACAATTGCAATTTTGTCCACAGAGCCGGTTTTTAGTACAATTTGGCTAAGATTATGTATAAGATTTGATCTGTTTATTTTGATATATGCCATATCGGATTATACAACTTTGTATATAAAATTGGAGAAAAAATAATGAAAAGAACCACAATTCCGGCAGCGAATAAAAGAATGCCCGCAGAATGGGAAAAACAAAGAGCGGTTTTGCTCTCTTTTCCACATGAAAAAAGTGATTGGAATGATAATTTAAACTCTGCTTTGAGCGTATTTGTGCGTATCGCTCAAGCAATAGCATACAAAGAGAGCGTTTATATAATTTGTGATAACACTCAAAAGATAAAAGATCTATTTTGTTCTACTAACAATATGAGTTTTATAGAGCTATCCACTAACGATACATGGACCAGAGATTACGGTGTTATCAGTATAGAAGAAAATGGTGCAACAAAACTGCTTGATTTTACTTTTGACGGATGGGGAGGCAAATTTGATGCTCATCTTGACAATGATGTAAATAAAGCTTTATACCAAAAAGGATATTTTGGCAATACTCCTATGGAGACTATAGATTTTGTTTTGGAAGGAGGTAGTATAGAGAGTGACGGAGTGGGAACTATACTAACAACAAGCAAGTGTTTGTGCAATCAAAACAGAAACGGCGGTCTATCAAAAAAAGAAGTTGAAGCAAAGCTAAAAGAGTATTTAGGAGCCAAAAGAGTTTTATGGCTAGATCATGGGTATATTGCAGGTGATGATACGGATAGTCATATTGACACACTGGCAAGATTTGTCAATAAAGATACCATAGCATATGTCAAGTGTGATGACAAAGATGATGAGCATTATGAAGCACTAACAATGATGGAAGAGCAATTAAAAGAGTTTACAACTATTGACAATAAACCTTACAATTTAGTCGCCTTACCGTTTACAAAACCAAAATATAAAGATGGTGTGAGACTGCCCGCTACTTATGCCAATTTTCTAATCACAAATTATGCACTTATTTATCCTACTTATGATGATGAAGCGGATAAAATTGCGGGAGATATATTTAAAAAGTTGTTTCCTAATTTAGAAATTATCCCCATCAACTGCCTAAGACTTATAGAGCAGGGCGGAAGCCTTCATTGCTCTACTATGCAAATAAGGTTGTAGTAAAACTATGGTAAAATATAAAAAATATAAAAAGGGAAGTTAATGAAAGTAGCCCTAATACAACAAAAATATCATGGTTCAAAAGAAGAAACCGTCAAAGTAACTTCAGAAAAAATCAAAGAAGCATCAAAAAATGGCGCAAAGCTGGTAGTATTGCAAGAGTTGCACCAAAATGAGTACTTTTGCCAAAGTGAGGATACTGCATTTTTTGACTATGCGGCAAATTTTGATGATGATGTAAAGTATTGGAGTAGTGTTGCAAAAGAAGCTAATGTGGTTTTGGTCACATCATTGTTTGAGAAACGCGCTGCCGGACTATATCACAATACGGCAGTAGTATTTGATAATGACGGCAGTGTTGCGGGTAAATATCGTAAAATGCATATTCCTGATGACCCCGGGTTTTATGAGAAATTTTATTTTACACCGGGTGATCTTGGATTTAAGCCTATAAATACATCCATTGGCAAGCTCGGCGTCTTGGTATGCTGGGATCAATGGTATCCTGAAGCTGCTAGGCTTATGAGCCTCAGAGGTGCTGATATGCTCATCTATCCGACAGCGATCGGATGGTTTGACAGCGACAGTACCGAAGAAAAAGAACGACAAAAAGAAGCATGGATTACTATCCAACGCTCTCATGCAATTGCAAACGGCATACCTGTACTTAGTTGCAACCGAGTAGGATTTGAGAGAGATAATAGCGGCATAATGGACGGAATTAGATTTTGGGGTAATAGTTTTGTTTGCGGTCCCCAAGGCGAACTTATGGCTCATGCAAATAACCAAGATGAGGTTATATTGTACTGCGAAGTTTACATGGATAAAACAAAAGCGGTTAGAGACATATGGCCATTCTTACGAGATAGGCGTATAGATGCATATGATAATTTGCTAAAACGATATTGTGATTAAAATGGAAAACAGTAAAATAGATGCCATAGTAGAGCAGATAAAAGCCTTGGAGTATGAACTTGAAGTTGAAGCGCATAAAGAGTATGAAAAATTTAACTGCGAGATATCTAAAAAAAGAGAAGAGCTTTTGGCAATGTATAAAAATGATAAAGAAGGGATATTTAAATATCTTGCAACCGCACCATTGCCATTTATGTTGACTTTTCCGATTATCTGGTCTGTTTTATTGCCGGTGCTCATTTTGGATCTGTTCGTAACTGTTTATCAGGCTATATGCTTTCCTGTCTATAAAATCACAAAAGTGAAGCGGAGCGATTATATTATCATTGATAGGCATAGATTGGGTTATTTAAATATTATAGAAAAAGCAAATTGCATATATTGCGGTTATGTTAACGGACTTATAGGTTATGTATCGGAGGTTGCGGGCAGAACAGAGCAGTTTTGGTGTCCAATACGCCATGCAAGCAGAACTAAATCTATACATCGCCAATATCCTCGATTTTTAAAATACGGTGATGGCAAGGATTATCATAAAAATTTAGACAAATTAAGAGAAGAGCTGCGATATATAAAAGAATAGACTGTTTATCTACTCTTTTAGAGCTTGGGCAATCAGTTCAAGAGGATTTTTAAATATAGTTTCAACATTAGCATTGTTCATAGCTTCGCTTAGCTGCACCCTGCATGCGCTACACTCAGCGCTTACATATTTTGCTTTCGTCTCTTTTATCATGGCAGCTTTTGGTTTGCCGGCAAGTTCGGCAAGGTGAAACTTCTCTGTTTGCATGGTAACTCCGCCAAAACCGCAACAGCGATTAGGATCGCTCATCTCAACCATTTTGTAATTTGGGCTAAGAAGATTTCTAGGTTCTTGATATATGCCTTGTACTTTTCTTGCATGACATGGATCATGGTATGTGACCAACTCGTCAAATTTTTTGCCTTTAGTTGCAAGAAGCTCTTTTAGGTTGGTATTGTCATGAAGCCAAGATGTTGCCATATGTATTTTTGGCAGAATTCTTTCAATTCTTGGGATCAGTTCGCTGTGCTTATGGTTTTTGCAAAATACTTCCCAGTCATGCTTTATCATAGCGCTGCATGTGGCTTCAGGAATGATCATGGCATCGTATTCATCTATGAATGTTTCAAAATAATCCAAATTTTTTTTTATAAGGTATTCAACTGTATCGACATCGCCGGTAAAATATGCAGGAGCGCCGCAGCAAAGCTGTTTTTTGGGTATAAAAGTATCTATTTGTAAAATTTTAAGAATTTCAACCAAGCTATCACCAATAGTTGTGTAATTATAGTTTGCCAGACAGCCGATAAATATTGCAACTTTTTGTTTTGGTTTTTCTTTGGGAGTGATATGTTCAGGATAACTATTTAGAAAGCTTGTTTTTGCCAATGATGGAAGAAGCCTCCCTTTTTTTACCATTGGAAGTGAAAATTTAGCTCTCAAGCCTCTGCCTTCCTTATCAACACTCAAAGCGCATGTTTTAAACATAAAGCCGAGTTTCATAACAATGTCCATAACAGTACGGTTTCTAAGCAAAAAGAAAAATGCTCTTTTAAACCAAGATATTCCAAATTTTTCGGCTATATCTGCGCGCACCTCTTCTATAACCATATCAGTAGCGAGCGTATTTGGACACACGCTTACACAGTTTGTACATAAAAAACAGCTTTCAAATATATCTTTGGCATTTTTGTCTAATTCCAGCTTTCCTTCTTTGTATGCACCCAAGAGGTCTATGAAGCCTCTTGGAGATGTAGTTTCGTCAGGATTTATTTGGTGAATTGTACATACCGGCACGCATTTTCCACACTTTACACACGCATCGCTTGTCTCTTTGAAGTTAAATATATCTTTTGCTTCTTTCTTCACCCTTTTACCTTCACTTGTTATACTGTTTTTGAAAAACTTTTTTTATTATCTTTGTATTTGTTCATATATGCATCAAAAGGCATAGCAATATTTCGTATCAGCATCGCCCCCGTACTATTTGCTTCTATTTTTTCATCTGTTATGGTAATAAGTCCGGCATCCTTGTATTCGTTTAAAGCAAGGAGTGCATCAGCAAAATAATCTTTAAAAACTATTTTATGCTCATTTTCTATTCTTTTTATATCAATAGAAAAGTTTGCCATAAGTTCCATAATGACACTTTTTCGTATCACATCATCATCACTTAGACTAACTCCTCTTTCAAATGGAAGAAGACCCTTGTCTATAGCTTCTTCATACGCATTCATATCTTTTGTATTTTGAGCATAATATCTCTCGCCTTCGCCTATACTTGTCAGTCCGATCCCGATCAGGTTTGCGCCGCCTTTTGTAGTATATCCTTGGAAATTTCTATGCAGTTCACCTTTGGCAATTGCCGTAAAAAGTTCGTCATCAGGTTTTGCGAAATGATCCATGCCAACCATTTTATAGCCGTTTTTTTCAAAGAAATCAATAGTATATTTTAAAATTTCAAGTTTTACACTTGGATGCGGCAATGTTGTTTCATCAAATTTTCTCATAGTTTTTTTGAGCCACGGCACATGCGCATAGTTAAAAACGGCAAGCCTATCGGGATTAAGTGAAAAAGCTAATTCTAAAGTTGTTTTAAAACTTTCAAAACTTTGATACGGCAAACCGTATATCAGATCTATGTTTATAGAATTTATCCCGTATTTTCTTGCCAGATCAACTGCATTTTTAGTTATCTCAAACGGTTGTATCCTATGGATAGCTTCTTGAACTTTTGGGTCAAAATCCTGTACGCCGAAACTTATGCGATTAAAACCATGTTTTACAAAAACTTTCATCTGCTCTTCATTGAAAAATCTTGGATCTATCTCACTGCTGATCTCGGCATCTTTTGACCAATTTGTAAACTTAGATCTTATATATGTGACAATCTCATCAAGAGAGTCTGCGCTATAGTATGTCGGCGTTCCGCCGCCAAAATGAAACTGTATTACTTCTCTTGAAGTGTCAATGTGATTTACAAGTATATCGATCTCTTTTTTTAGATACTCTACATATCTGTCAAGTTTATCTTCTTTTGAAGTAAAAACAACATTACATCCACAAAAATAACAAGCGCTTCTGCAAAACGGTAAATGAACATATATGGATAATTTATCTTTTCCATTTTCCAGATATTTTATATAATCGTCATATTTGAACTCTTCATTAAATTCTAATGCAGTTGGATAGCTTGTATATCTTGGACCCGGTTTACTAAACTTTCCAAATTTTTCAAAATCTATTTTACTCATCATCTCTTCTTTTGCGCTTTTATTTTTAGAATGTCATTGCGATAATCTAAAGACTTAGTGGCAATCTATGTATGATCTTTTTGGACTGCCGCACTTCGTTCGTAGCGACGATATATACTTATTCTCATCTATGCTCATCTAACCAGACCATAATGCCTTTTTGCATATGAAGTCTATTTTCTGCTTCTAAAAATACGACATTTTCAAATTTTTCAAAGATCTCTTCACTTACTTCATATCCCCTATATGCAGGCAGACAGTGCATAAACACAGCATCACTTTTTGCTTTGCTCATCATAGCATCATCAACCATATATCCTGCAAATGCCTTTACTCTAGCTTCTTTTTCACTCTCTTGACCCATTGATACCCAAGTGTCTGTAATGACCACATCAGCATCTTTTACGGCAATATCAGGATTATTGTAAAACTTAAGTTTTGCGCCGCTCTCATTGGCAAATCCAAGTGCAATATCTACAATGCCGCTATCACACTCATAGCCTTTTGGTGTTGCAACTCTCATCTCAAGACCAAGTTTGGCTGCAAGCATAAGCCATGAGTGGGCAATGTTATTTCCATCTCCAACATAAGCTACTATAGGATCTGTTTTGCCAAGTTCAAGCAAAGTAAAATAATCCGTCATGATCTGGACAGGATGATACTCATTGCTAAGACCGTTTATGACAGGCACTTTTGAATATGCTGCAAATTCATCTAAGCGAGATTGTTCGAATGTTCGTATCATAACCATATCGACCATGCGAGAAAGGACTCTGGCTGTATCTTTTAGAGGCTCACCGCGTCCTAGCTGAATATCATTTGACGATAAAAACAGTCCAATGCCTCCCAGCTGATAAATGCCTGTCTCAAAGCTTACCCTTGTTCTTGTGGAGCTTTTTTCAAATATCATACCAAGAGTTTGGTTTTCCAAATACGGCACAAACTCTTTTCTTTTGGTTTGTATTTTTATTTTATTTGCGAGTTCTATCATTTCCAAAAGTTCGTCTTTTGTGAAATCCTTGATGCTCAAAAAGTGTCTCATCGTCTATCCTTGGGGAGTAAAAGAAAATATTGTACCATAAAAGGGTTATAAAACTATTTATTTAACAATATTGCGGCTTCTTTTGCATGGTATGTGATAATGATATCCGCACCTGCTCTTTTGAAACCCAAAAGCGTTTCCATCATAACTCTATCATAATCTATCACACCTGCTTTTCCGGCCATTTTTAGCATACTATACTCACCGCTTACATTGTAAACTGCTAACGGTTTTGAAGTGTTGTTTCTAACATCTCTTACGATATCAAGGTAAGCAAGAGCGGGTTTGACCATGAGTATGTCTGCACCTTCCCTCTCATCTTCTATGCTTTCACTTATAGCTTCTCTGCGATTAGCCGGATTCATTTGATAAGTTCGTCTATCGCCAAAACTAGGAGCTGATTCAGCTACATCACGAAACGGTCCATAATATGCAGAAGCAAATTTCGTACTGTAGCTCATGATAGGCAAGTTTACAAATCCGGCGTTGTCAAGCCCGGCTCTAATAGCAGTTATCATACCATCCATCATACCGCTCGGAGCTATCAGATCGGCGCCCGCTTTGGCGTGTACAACTGCTTGTGATCCAAGATTTTTTAGTGTAATATCATTATCAACGCTGTGAGTGTGCGGATCAAGTACCCCGCAATGCCCATGGTCGGTATATTCGCAAAAACATAGATCAGTTGTGATCATCATTTGAGGATACTCTTTTTTGATAGCCCTGATTGTATTTGCTATGATACTGTGTTCACACATTGCCTCGCTCCCGACACTATCTTTAATATCAGGTATCCCAAAAAGGATGATAGATCTTATCCCAAGAGACAGTAACTCTTTACACTCTTTGAGTATCTCATCTATGCTCATTTGATAAACGCCGGGCATGGAAGCTACTTCATTTTTTATACCTTCGCCACTTCTGACAAACAGCGGATACATAAAATCATCAACTCTCAAGTGAGCTTCTTGCAACATATCCCGCAATACCGGATTCATACGATTTCTTCTAAATCTTGCAAACATTTTAAGCCTTTTAAAAAATTGCTTAATTGTACAATAAGATAATTGAAAAATTATATTTTAACTACTTAATTATTTGTAATATATGTTATAATTTTTAAAAATAAAGAATGGAGGAAATTATTATGGCAAGACCGAAAAAAACAGATACTCAAGTAGAAACAGAGGTAAAAGAGAGCGTAGAGAATTCATCAAATATTAAAAAAGAAAAAATTGATGAGATCAAAGAGGAGATAAAAGCTACAGTTAATGATTTAGGTGAAAAAGCAAAAGATGCCGGCATATCAGCAAAAGAAAAAATAACAGAGATCGCACATGATGTAAACGAAGCTAGAGTTCATATAACGGAAAGGTTGATAGATACTACAGAAAAAACTTTTGATTTTTTTGAGCCGATAACTCACAAGGTAAGAGAAATTGTTTTAGGCTTTGGAGAAGTAGTAGTTACAATCTTTGTGGTGGTTGGAATTGTGGCGGCAATTATAGGCGGCTTGTCTGATATGGCAAATGTCGGATTCTTTGCAGGCCTTAGCAGCATGTTCCAAGAGATAGTAACGGTTGTTATGGGCGCATTGGTGATATTTTTGCTTTTCGCTATCAAAGAGAACTTGGATAACAACAATACAAAATAAGCTAAGATCGTCTTAGCTTATTTATTCATTTATCATCTCTTTTATATTTTTAGCAATATTTGATATTTTGCTTAATTTTTGAGTGTTGGTTAGTGTTTCATCAAGAAGTACTTTGACTAACGCTGATCCAACGATCACTCCGTCAACCCCGTGTGCTTTTTCTTTTGCCGTATTTTCATCTACGCCAAACCCGACATATATAGGCGTTTTTGTGAATTGTCTAATAAGAGCGATCGTTTCATCAAGCGATTCGCTTTTGCCGCTGCCTGTAATTCCTGCATAGGCTACAAGATAGATAAATTTTTGACTATTTTTGACTATTTTTTCTATTCTTTCTTTTGTGTCGGTAGGAGCAATGAAGTTTATAAGCGTCATGCCCTCTCCTCTCATTTTTTCTTGATAAAAAACGGCTTCTTCAAAAGGTAGATCAGGGATGATAAATCCGCTTAAATTTGCGCTTTTTGCCGCATTTACAAATTTGTCAAAACCTTTATGATAGAAAGAGTTGAAATATCCCATCCATAGCGTATCGATATGATGAGCTATTTGTTTGGTAGTTTCAAAAAGTTTATCTATTTTAAATCCATTTTGCAAGGAGAGCAGATTTGCTTTCTCTATGATCGGACCGTCTGCTACAGGATCTGAAAAAGGAATACCAAGTTCTAGTGTATCAACACCCGCCTCTTTAAGAGACATTGCCAGATCAACTGTAAATTCAAATGACGGAAATCCTGTTGTAATGTATGCGACTAATTTTTTCAATTTCTTAACTCTTTTATGTAAAATGAATATGATATTATACTTTTTTTTGATAAAATAGAGTAAAAAAGGGGTTTTGATTGGATAAAAAGATTACGCTTAAAACTCTACGTGAGATGAAAGGCCGTGAAAAGATCGTAATGGTGACGGCTTATGATGCGCTTTTTGCTTCTCTGTTTGATGAGTATGTTGATGTGATTTTGGTAGGCGATAGTTTAAATATGAGCTTTGCCGGCGAAGATGATACTCTAAGCGCCACTATGGATCAAATGATCTATCATACAAGGGCTGTAAGCAAAGGAGCAAAGAGAAGCTTTTTGCTTTTTGATATGCCTTTTGGAACATATGGGAGCAAAAAACAGGCGCTAAAAAATGCTATTAAAGCTTATAGCCAAACCAAAGCAGATGCTATAAAACTTGAAGGCGGAAAAGAAAAAGCCGATATTGTCAAATATTTGAGCCAAAACAGCATAGCGGTCTTTGGGCATATCGGTTTAAAGCCTCAAAGTGCGAGACAGGAGGGCGGATATAGTGTAAAAGGCAAAAATGAGGATGAAAAAAGATCAATAATAGAAGATGCTTTAGCGCTTGAGGCAGCAGGCGCTGTTGGACTTATAATTGAAGGCGTAAAACCTGATGTTGCCTCTGAGATAACAAAAAAGCTCAAGATCCCAACCATTGGTATAGGAGCAGGGGTTGATTGCGACGGGCAAGTGCTTGTATGGAGTGATATGTTGGGACTTTATGATAACTTTTTACCAAAGTTCGTAAAACGATATATTGACGGCAGCAGTATCGTCAAAGATGCTATAAAACAATATGCAGCCGAAGTCAAAGAGGCTTCATTTCCAAACGAAGCTTTTACATATTAGGAGAATATATGAAATTAAAAATTACAGTAAGCATGTTTATTGCCGCTAATTTGCTTTTTTTTACAGGATGCGGAGTATCGCAACCGGGAAGTAATCTCTTGCCTGCCGGTAAACAGAGCGGACAGTTAGAAAGAAATTTGCCAAAACCTCCTGCTCATGCAAGAAATACAGATTCAATTACCGAAAAAATAGAAAGCGCATTTGCAAAAAATAAAGATTTGGATAAAACATACATATATGCTGATAGAGATAACTCAAATATACTATTAACGGGCATTGTTGCAAACGAAAAACAAAAATTTATTGCAAGCGCTATAGCAAATTCATTTGTAACAAGCGGAATAGTAGTAAACAGAGTAGAGATATATAGACCAAATATGGTAAAAAATCCAATACCACAAAAAATTGTGCAGACAAAAAAATAGATGCAAAGAGTTGTTGAGATAGAAAAATTTGAGAGCGATAATAATATAGAATTTTCGCTTAGGCCTATAGAGTGGAGAGAATATATAGGTCAGGAAAAGATCAAAAAAAATCTTCAAGTTTTTATAGAAGCCAGCCTTAAAAGAGCTGAAGCGTTGGATCATATCCTATTTTTTGGTCCTCCGGGACTTGGTAAGACCACTTTGGCAAACCTTATCTCTATTCAGATGCAAACAAATATCAAGATAATAGCGGCTCCGATGATAGAAAAAGCAGGAGATCTGGCAGCTCTTCTTACAAACATAAAAGAGGGTGATGTGCTCTTCATTGACGAAATACACCGCTTAAGTCCTGCTGTTGAAGAGATTCTCTATCCTGCAATGGAAGATTTTAGGCTTGATATCATTATAGGCTCAGGACCTGCCGCGCAATCTGTTAAAATAGACTTGCCTCGTTTTACGCTTATCGGCGCAACCACAAGAGCAGGAATGATCTCCAATCCCCTAAGAGATAGGTTCGGTATGCATTTTAGAATGCAATTTTATGATCAAAATGAACTTGCAGCCATTATAGAGCAAGCTGCATATAAACTCGGCAAACCGACTAAAAGCGATTCTGCTCTGGAAATTGCAAAAAGAAGCAGAGGTACGCCAAGAGTAGCTCTTAGACTGCTAAAGCGTGTAAGAGATTTTGCAGAAGTTGCAAATGAAAGCGAAATTACGCTTGAGACTACAAAGTATGCTCTTAATGAGCTAGGAGTAAATACTTTAGGATTTGATGAACAGGATTTAAAGCTTTTAGATCTGCTTTTAAGCGCAAAAGGCAAACCGATGGGCTTATCGACTATCGGAGCGGTATTGAGCGAGGATGAGGGGACGATAGAAGATGTGATAGAGCCTTACTTGATCGCAAACGGTTTTATAGAAAAAACAGCCAGAGGACGCATAGCGACACAAAAAAGTTATGAGTACTTTAGGCTGCAAAGTCCATATGAAGAGACAGGAGGTCTTTTTGAATAATTATATGACACTATTTTTGATAGGCTTAGCAACTCTTGGAGCATACACCATTTATCAGCCTTTTTTGCTTCCGGCCGTGATTGCCGTGCTGCTTTATATGGCAACATACAACATATCAAATAAGCTTGAAAGATATTTTAAAAGAAGATGGATATCGGCAATGCTTATAACACTATTTTTGCTATTTGCCATTTTTGCTCCTATGGTATATCTGACAACGATCGGTATGAAATATATTTCAACAATTGATCAAAACATAGTTTTGCAAGTTATAGAAAATATAAAAACGACTACAAAAGATATCCCGTATATTGGTATATTGGCGGAAAAAAATTTAAATACAAATGAAATTTTGCTGCAACTCAAAGAATCGAGCGGCTATATAACAAATTTCGGTCAAGCAGGACTCGGATTTGTTAAAAATACTCTATTTGTACTTGTGTTTTATTATTTTATAAATTTTTACGGCGATAAGATATTTGCTATCATAAATTCTTTTTTGCCGCTCTCTAAGAGCAATAGTTCAAAAATGATACAAGATATATCGGCAACTATGGAAGTTGTATTTTACTCCACCATTGCCACTGCCATATTTGAGGGAATTTTATTTGGGATACTTGCGGCTTTTTTTGGTTTTGACGGACTTTTATTTGGCATAATTTACGGTTTCGCATCTCTTATACCGATAGTAGGAGGTGCTATCGTGTGGTCGCCTTTGAGTTTGTATCTTTGGTCAAACGGAGATTCTCATAGCGCTTTGATGCTGGCTGTTTTATCAATAGTTATCATTTCCATCATCGCTGATACATTTATAAAACCTATAATCATAAAAATAATTAAAAAAGATTTTCTGAAAAGCTCCATAGAGATAAATGAGCTTGTTATATTTTTTGCCATAATAGCAGGAATGAGCAGTTTTGGTTTTTGGGGTATTATCCTGGGGCCTGCTATGACATCTTTTTTCATAGCAATGATGAAGATATATTTAGAACAAAATAAAAAGTTGGA
>DYLZ01000036.1 GCA_020721775.1 Sulfurovum sp. | reverse complement strand
CAGGATTGCCTGAAACATGGCTGCAAAGGTGTCCCTGTTATTTTAATAGCAGGTACATACTGGATATGCGGATTTGATGAGAAAAAAATAGAAAATGCACTAGGGAAATAAAGGAAACATTATGGAAATCCAGTTAAAAAATATCGGCATGATAAAAGAAGCAAATGTGAAGCTTGATGGGCTTACTGTTATTGCTGGAGAGAATGATACGGGCAAGAGTACGGTTGGGAAATTTCTTTTTTCAATTATTAAAGCTAACAATATTTCAATTATGGACAATAGATATAATCCAAAGTATACTTTGGCTACAAGACTAAATCTTGTTTTTGATCAACCGATTGCAAATGATTTAGGTACCGAATGTAAAATTACAAATAAGACAAGTATTCTCACTGCGATTATAAAACGAGACAAAAACAATAATGTTAATTTCGTAAGTAAGTTTGATATAAATGTCAAAGAAGATAATACATTTTTCGATGCGACATTAATCCAAACACCAATGTTATTAGATATGAGTGATTTTTTTAACAGTGTTATGAGAATGAATCAAATGAAGAAATTTGATTATTCTACTGATTTTGACATTAATTATCCATATGCAATGTATGATTTATTTTATAAAATTTCAAATTCAAACCCATTTCCAAAACTTTCTAAGATTACAAGCATTGATAGCTTAATAAGAGAAACAATATTGGGAGAGTTTGAAAAAATTAACGATAAATTCTATTATAAAAAAATGCATAATGGAAAAAGTATTCAATTCTCTATGATGAATACAGCAGTTGGAATTAAATCATTTGGATTAATTCAATTGCTAAACAATAATTTGTTTTTAAATAAAAAAGTATTGTTAATCCTTGACGAACCTGAAGTTCATCTTCATCCAAAATGGCAACTTAAGATGGCAGAAGTTATTGTAAATCTTGTTAAAAACGGTGTAAAAGTTTTGGTGAATTCTCATAGTCCTTATATGATTGAGGCATTAGAATTGTATGCGACTAAACACAATATTAATAGCAATTTTTATCTAGCTAAAAAAGAGAATGAACAATCAATGATTATAGATGTAACGGATAATTTAGAATCCATCTATGCAACTTTGGCTGAAGCTATTGGCACTTTAGAAGAGGAGTCTTTGGAGAATTTTAAGTGGTAAATTTTCTTTATGACTATTTTCATCAAGAGAAGTTTTTGGTTTCTCTATCTTCTGTAAGTGATAATATTTGCGAAGATGATGATAAAAAGTATATCGATTTTGATAAATTTAAAGAGCCTCAAAACTGTTGTAATTTAACAAAAGGAATGAATAGTCTTTCAAGCGTAGATTCTTTACTTATAAATAAAGATAAAAATCATATCATTTTTGTAGAATTTAAATATATGGAAGATTTAAAAGATTTAAAAGATGTTAAAGAGTGGTTTAAAAATAAAGAGTGTAGTATCAAGATAAAAATTCCTGATTCAATTTTACTTTTGGGATACTTTCTAAAAGAAAATGGGTATAGTTTTAATGATTTTATAAAGATGAAAAAATCATTTTTTTATGTTTACAAGAATAAAAGTTTTAAAAATACTATTAATAACCATTTAAAAGGTAGGTTTAATAAATATGACTTTTTATTAGAGAATACAAAAATAATAGAGGCTCAAGCATATAGAAATAAATTTCTAAAGGAACAAATATGACTAAAACACCAATAACCTTCAGCCAACTACTCTTAAAACTTCAACAATTTTGGAGCGAACAGGGATGCACGATAGTCCAGCCATATGATTTGCCGGCAGGCGCAGGGACATTTCATCCGGCAACACTTTTAAGAAGTTTAGATTCTACACCATGGGCTACGGCTTATGTAGCTCCTTCGCGCAGGCCAACGGATGGCAGATACGGCGAAAATCCAAATCGTTTGGGCGCATATTATCAGTTTCAAGTTTTGATCAAGCCAAGTCCTGCGAATATTCAAGATCTGTATCTAAAAAGTTTGGAGTATTTGGGATTAAATCTAAAAGAACATGATATAAGATTTGTTGAAGACAATTGGGAATCGCCAACTTTGGGTGCATGGGGACTTGGCTGGGAAGTTTGGCTTGACGGCATGGAAGTAACACAGTTTACATATTTTCAACAGGTTGGCGGCATCGCTTGTGATCCGGTTGCTGTTGAGATCACATACGGTACAGAGAGGCTTGCTATGTACCTCCAAGGTGTTGAGAGCGTTTTTGATATAGTATGGAATAAGTTCGGAGATAATGTTATCACATACGCCGATGTTCACAAAGAGGGTGAATATGAGTTTAGTAAATATCACTTTGAAGTTGCAACCATATCAAAACTTATAAAAGATTTTGAAGATGCAAGCAGTGAATGCAATCTGTGTTTAGAAAACGGCCTACCTCTCCCTGCTTATGATGAGTGTATGAGAGCCGCTCATGCTTTTAATGTACTAGACGCTAGAAAAGCGATATCTCAAGCGCAAAGACAAAATTACATTTTAAAGATAAGAGAGTTAAGTAAGGGATGCGCCGAGCTTTACAAAGCTCAAGAAGAGATACGAAACAAAAGAGTAAAAAGCAGATAAGTGATGCAATTAAAAGAGATTTATGACTTTTTAGACTCCATTAGTCCGTTTGAACTTCAGGAAAAATGGGACAATAGCGGGTTAAATGTAGGTTTATTTGAAAGCGAAATTAAAAAAGTTTATCTCTCTTTGGATATCGATAATGAACTTTTAGAACTTGTTGAACCAAACACTCTTATCATTACTCATCATCCTCTTATTTTTGGAGGATTAAATAGCCTTGATTTTGCCAAATATCCGTCAAATTTGTTGCATTCTATGATAAAAAAAGATATCTCTCATATTGCCATGCATACCAATTTCGATAAAACGCATTTAAATAGGTATGTGTTTGAAGAGATATTAGGATTTAATGTTCAAAATAGTGAAGATTATATATGTAGGACAAGCGGGGATTGGACAAAAGATGAGCTTATAAATATTATAAAAAATAAGCTAGGATTAGAGTGTATAAAAGTAATAAATCCAAAAGATAACATAAAAAGTATAGCTTTAACGACAGGAAGCGGAGCATCTATGATCGATGAGGTGAGGGTTGATTGTTATTTAACAGGTGACATAAAGTATCACGATGCCATCAAAGCAAACGCGCAAAATATGATGATGGTAGATATCGGTCATTATGAAAGTGAGAGATTTTTTGCTGATGTTTTGTATAAGCATTTGGAAGTTTTACCAATTTTGGCTATAATTTCAAACTCTAAAAATCCATTTACTTACCTAAGTGAAAATATCAAATAAACTAAGCAATTTAGTATGCTTAAAATTTAAGAAGGAACAACCGTGAACAAAAACTTAAAAGAGCTCATAGCGCTTTCGCAAATCGATAAAGAGATCGATAGCTTCAACCCACAACTTGAAGCTATAGAAAAAAAGCTTAAAAAATCTCAAGAGAAGATAGATAGCGTTCAATCTGATATAGATTCAATAAAAAATTCGATAGATGAAAATGTTGCAAAGATCAAAATTTATGAAGAGCAGATCGTAACGCTTAATGAGCAGTTAAAAAGCATTACTAAAAAATCAAAAGATGTATCAACAGAAAAAGAGATGAAAGCCTTGTCTCTTGAAGAAGACATTGCAAAAGAAAAAATTTCATTTGCAAATGAAGAGATAGAAAGACTTGGCAAGATAAATGAGAAAAAAACCGCATCTTTAGAAGACCTTAACAAAGAGTTAGAAGCGCTGATAGAATCACAAAAAGAATCAGTTGATAGCGCAAATGCGACAAAAAGTGAAATAGAAGAGAAAAAATCCGATCTATATGCTCAAAGAGAAGAAAAGATAAATAGTTTAGATCAAAAAATATTGTCATTTTATGAAAAGATCAGAAATTGGGCAGGAAATACAGCTGTTGTTCCTGTTAAAAAACAAGCATGCTACGGCTGTTATATGAAGATCAGCGACAAATCTTATTCTGATGTCATTAAATCAGAAGAGATTGTTACATGCCCGCATTGCGGCAGAATAATTTATATAGATAGCGAAAGCGCCGAGAGTTAATATTTGTTTTTTAAAATACTATACTTTGCACTTACTGCGTTTGCTTTAGTGATAGCATTTCCGCTTCTTTTTACAGCGTCTATTGTTAGATCAAAATACAATGAGTCAATACCTGCAAGGTTTTGGCTTAAAAATAATCCTTCTTTAAAGCCCGATGGCATCTGGATACATGTCTGTTCATTTGGTGAAGCAAAATCCATATCGGAGCTAGTTAAGCAAATACCTCCTGAGCAGCTTAGATTGAGTGCTATAACAAAAACCGGATTTGATGAGATTAGGAAGCTCTCCAAAGAGAGCAGGTATCTTCCCTTTGAACCAATATTAGCGTTTTGGATAAAACCTCAAAAAATGTTAATAGTATTAGAAGCCGAGCTTTGGTATTTACTCTTTTTATTTGCAAAAAAAAGAGGCGCTAAAACTCTTTTAGTAAATGCCAGAATGAGCGAAAAGTCATACCCCAAATATCTAAGATTTAAGTGGCTGTATAAGAGAATTTTTGATAACATAGATGAGATTTATCTGCAGAGCAAAGATGATGCCACGCGTTTTGAAGAGCTTGGAGCAAAAAATATTTTTGTAACAGGAAATATCAAGTTTGCCAATATCGCAAAACCTACAAAGAGTTTGAAAAAGCCTGAAGGCATATTGGTTTGTGCAGCCAGTACGCATGAAAATGAAGAGAGTTTAATACTTGACGGGTTTAGGTCGTTGAAATCAAAAAAGCCGGATTCAAAAATTGCTATAGCTCCTCGTCATCCTGAGAGATTTGATAAAGTTGATAGAATGATGAGTTCTTTATCAAAACTTTATGGGTGGAGTTATCATAAGTATAGCCAAAGAGATGATTTTGATAGCGATTTGGTACTGGTTGATACTCTTGGTGAGCTTGTAAATATATATGCTATTAGTGATCTTGTGGTTCTTGGAGGAGCTTTTGAGCCTATGGGCGGGCATAATGCTCTTGAAGCGGCACAGTTTGGCTGTAAAATAATAAGCGGAGAAAATTACTTCAACCAAAAAGAGATTTTTAGTGGAATCGATGGTATTAAAATCGTTTCCAAAAATGAATTAAGAGAAGCTATGAGTTATCCAAATCTACTTGAGCACACACACATAAAAAGCAGTGCAAATATAGATATGATAATAGAGCAAATTAAAAAAACGGGTAAAAAACATGTCAAAAGAAAAAGCGTATAAATTACTGGCACTTCAAGAGAATATATCAAACAATAAAGCAAAAGAGTTAATCGACCGCGGCTTGGTTTATGTAGGCGATAAAAAGGTGAAAATAGCAAGAGCAGATATAGACGATGATACAAGATTTAGAATAGAAATGCCGCAAGATATAAGTATCATATATGAAGATGATCTTATAGTTGCGGTTGATAAGCCTTCGTTTGTTGAGAGTTATGATGTAGAAAAAATTATGCCGAATTTAAAGCTGCTACATAGACTTGATAGGGAAACCAGCGGAGTTTTGTTGCTTAGCAAAGATGAAGCTTTTACAAAGGAAGCAATTGAGGCTTTCAAGCAAAAAAAAGTTATCAAAGATTATGTTGCTTGGGTTGACGGCATCATATATGAAGAGCAAGAGATCGATGTGCCGATTACTACTATCAAAAAAGGCGGAGCTGCATTTTCAAAAGTCGATGTAAAAAACGGTAAACCCGCACATACAACTATCAAGCCACTTGAAGTTCAAGGTAAAAAAAGCAAAATAGATATCAGGATAGATACGGGTAGAACACATCAGATCAGAGTGCATCTGGCTCATGCGGGATATCCAATTGTTGGCGATGAGAAGTATGGAAGCAGAACAAAAGCAAAAAGAATTTTGCTTCACGCAAAAAGAATATCACTTCTCGGGTATGACTTTACCTCTCCTGAGCCAAAAGATATAGCTAGGTACAAGTAGTAGGCAAACATCTAGGACTGTACAAATCTCTTATTTCAAAGGCGATAAAAAGTGGAAATTCAACGACCCGTAATGTGAGTAATGTTAAACCATTGACTTTTTAGGAGATATTTTATATAATACATCAATACACATATACATCACATGAGGTAATACAATGCAAAGATTAAATTTAACAATTGATGAAAAACTATATGAACAAGTAAGAGCATTTAGCTTTGTTCAAAAAAAATCGATCTCTCAAATTATCCGAGAGAGTTTAACAGAATATATAAATAACAATGCCCATGCAAAACAAAAAGCGCAACTCGTACTTGAAGCAGAGGACGAAAAAGAGATATTGGATATTTTGGCAAATGATGATTTTGTATCACATGGTGATTTTAAATCAAAGTTTAATCTATGAATATCAGCTATTCAAAGACATTTGTAAAAAAGTTTGAAAAATATGATAGCAAATTGCAACTCAAAATATTTGAAGCTATTGAAAAAATACCAAGCGGAGATATAAAAAGATTGACGGGCAATGATATACCGCCAATATATAGACTTAGAATATCAAAGTATAGAATACTTTTTCATATGCAAGACGAAGATATTAAAATACTAAAAATTGACAGCAGGGGAGATGTGTATAAATAATTAAAACATATTATTAAGCCCCTCTTGGGTACACAAAATAATATATAAATTTCAAGGCAATAGTATATGTTCGATACTGTGTTAATAGAATGCGTAGGGTGGGTTTGCTAACCCACCAAAATTCAACGCCTGACCCGTAATGTATATGCCTATTGACAGATTTTAATATATCTAGTATAATATACAAATAGATATACAAAAGGATATATAATGTCGGTAGTTAAAAAACTGGTATCTTTAGATAGTGTAGTAGCAAACGAGCTTGAGATGTTATCAAAAACTTTAAACATTACTCAAAAAGAGCTAATAGAGAGAGCGTTGGATTTTTATTTTGACCATACAGACTCCATAATAGCCAAAAAAATATCAGAAGATGTAGCAAATGGCAAAATTAAAGTATATGATGCGCAAGAGGTATTTACCGATATGGGGCTTGTATAGTGTACAAGCTAGAGCTTACAGATATAGCTATAAAAAATCTTAAAGAGTTCAATAGCGCTGAACAGCAACTCATAGCAAAAAAGTTACTATACTTGGAAGAAAATTTCGATATTCTCAAAAGTACCAAAAAAATAACAGAGTTAAAAGGCACAGGATATAACCACTATCGTTTCGTAATAGCAAGGAGAATTAGAGCTATTTTTGAGATTCAGAATGATAGATTAATTCTACTTATCTTAAAAATAGGCAGGCGGAAAGATATCTATGAATGATGAGAAAAATAAGGACAGGCAAGAGTTCCAACCTTACAAATCCAAATATTTCTCTATTTTCACATCTTTAAGTTTTTAAATGTTATGATATATAAAATTATATGTATCAAAAAGGGTAAAATATGACTAGCTACAAACAAGATGAGCTTTTTAGCGCTTCAGAAATAGTCAAAAATTTTTCAACTATCACATCAAAATTATCGCATAAGCAGATAGATAAAGTTGGAATTTTAAAAAATAATAAACTGGGTTTTGTTCTTTTTAGAAGTGAAGATTTTGAAGATATAGTCAGAAATGAAGTAAGAAAAGTGCTTTTTGAAGAAGATAAAAAATTTGTGGAATTTCAAGTACAAAAAGTCAAAGATAAAACAGCAAAGTTTTATAGTCTGGAAGAAGTTTCTGAGATTTTAGCGTGAAAATAAGATTTGAAGAGCAGTTTGTCAAATCTCTCGCTCAAAAAATTGATTATATTGCTATTGACAATCCATCGGCATCAGTTAAATTTAAAAATGATATTTTGCAAAAATGCAAAGATGTTGCGAATATGCCGTTTAAATATAGAAAATCCATATATCATGAAGATGAGAATGTAAGAGATTTGATCCATAAAGGCTATACGGCAGTATATATGGTTGAAGAAGATTTTGTATCTTTTGTGGCACTGATCAATCATGAAAAATACACAATTTAAGCCCCTCTTGGGTACAATTATGCCAATAAATATACAAAATAATATATAAATTTCAAGGCAATAGTATATGTTCGATACATTAACGGAAAGTTTCAAAAATGCCATAGGCAAAATTCGTTTTCGTGATGATGAAAAAGCGTTGAAAAAAGCTATTGAAGAGCTTAAGAAATCACTTCTCAAATCAGATGTTCATCATAAGATAGTAAAAACACTTTTAGCTAATGTTGAAGCAAAAACAAAACAATTTGGGGTTGGCAAGGATAGTTTTCTAAAAGCATTAAAAGAAGAGATAAATGCTCTTTTGACCGTTAGCGGCAATCAGGGATTTGTTTTTGCATCAAAACCGCCGACAGTTGTACTAATGACAGGTTTGCAAGGATCAGGGAAAACAACCACCACCGGAAAGCTGGCATATTTTCTAAAAGAACAAAAAAAGAAAAAAGTTCTTATCGTAGCGGCTGACTTGCAAAGAGTTGCAGCTGTTGAGCAGCTTAGACAAATTACGGCAAATATAGGTGTTGAACTTGTAGCTGATGAAAGCGCAAAGCCTGTTGATATAGTAAAACTTGGACTTGAAAAAGCAAATAAGGATCTTTATGATGTTGTGCTTATAGATACGGCAGGAAGACTTGCAATTGACGATGAGCTAATGGATGAGCTTTCTTGGGTAAAAAAAATATCAAATCCTGATGAGATATTTTATGTAGCTGATGCAATGACGGGTCAAGATGCCATAAGAACAGCAGAAACATTTAAAGAGAAAATCGGCATAAGCGGCGTAATATTGACTAAATTTGACGGTGACAGCAGAGGAGGCATTGCTCTCGGGTTGTCGCATCAAGTTGGAGTACCGCTGAGATTTATCGGTATGGGTGAAAAGATGCCTGATCTTGAGCAGTTTTTGCCGGACAGGATAACTAATAGGTTATTGGGCGCAGGCGACATAGAAACGCTTGCAGAAAAAACAGTTGCTGCGATCGATGCAAAGCAGGCAAAGAAATTTTCACAAAAGATCAAAAAAGGTAAATTTAGCTTTAATGACTTTTTGGAGCAAGTTGAATCCGTTAAAAAACTAGGATCTATAAAGTCGCTCATGGGTATGATACCGGGCATGAGCGGTATTGCAAAACAAATGGGTGATATGGACCTTGAAAATTCTGCTGAACTTAAAATGATAAAAGCCATGATAAGTTCTATGACACCCAAAGAGAGAGAAGATCCTGAATTGCTTACAAACAGCAGAAAAAGAAGAATAGCGGCCGGTGCAGGGCTTGATCAAATGCAGGTAAACAGGATTTTAAAACAGTTTAGCAATGCTGCTAAAATGGCAAAACAGCTATCTGGCAAAAATGGGATGAAGCAAATGCAGGAACTGATGAGACAGATGCAAAGCGGAGGAGGGTTTCCAAATCTAAGGAAGTAAGGTTTAATATATATTTTATAAACTTTATGGTATAATCCGCTTCCAAAAGTGTTTATGAGTCTTTTTGTATAAAGAAAAGAGTTGTCAGCACTTAAAAATACAAATAAGCAAGGAAATAATATGACAACAATCAGAATGACAAGAATGGGTAGAAAAAAAAGACCATTTTATAGAATAGTAGTAACTGACAGCAGAAAAAGAAGAGATAGCGGCTGGATAGAATCAATCGGTTACTACAATCCTGTATCAGCCGATAAAGCGCTTGTAATAGATCAAGAGAGACTTAACTACTGGATCAGTGTTGGCGCTCAAATGAGTGATACAGTTAAAAAACTTACTTCAAAATAATAATTAATGGTTAAAGATTTTATAGAATCTTATACAAAACTTTTAGCAGCAAATCCTGAATCTGTAAGAGTTGAAACTCTCAACTCCACAGATGAGTGCGATGAGCTTCTAATCCATGTAAATCAAAATGATGTCGGTAAAATAATAGGCAAAGGCGGTAAAATGATCAATGCTATCAAAGTAGTAGTTTCCGGATGTAAAGCCAAAGGCGGAAAAAATTATCGCATAAGCGTACAGGCTAATGTCTAAAATATTAATAGCGCAAATTGGCAAAACAGTAGGACTGCATGGGGATATAAAACTCCATATCTATTCTGATTTTCCTGAGCAATTTAAAGCCGGCTCACAATTTCAAACAGATCGCGGTATTGTTGAATTTATAAAATTTGATTCCAAAACTTCTCTAGCAAGATTTAAGGGATATGAGAGTTTAGAGAGCGCAAAAAAGCTTACAAACGCAAAAATATATTCTACATTTGAGCAAACTAAAGAAAATTGTCTCTTGGGCGATGGGGAGTATTTTTGGTTTGATATAATCGGATGTAAGATTATCGAAAACAGAGAAGTTTTGGGCGTGGTAAAAGATATCGAAAGATACACAAATAGCGATTATCTGGAAATCACAACCGATGAAGCTCTGATTGCTAAAAATATGCCAAAAAGTTTTTTAATTCCTTACATACCTAGATATATCAGCAGTGTTGATATTGCATCGAAAGAGATATTTGTTGTTGATGCTAAAAGTATTTTAGAGAATAGCTAATGAGATTTTCTTTTGTAACACTATTTCCGGAACTGATATCCGGTTATTTTAGCGGGAGTATTTTATCCCGTGCAAAAGAAAACGGTTTAATAAGTATCGATTTTATCAATCCTAGAGATTTTTCAAAAGATAGATACAACAAAGTTGACTCTCCGATGATAGGAGGCGGTGCAGGAATGCTAATGATGCCCGAACCCTTGATAGAGTCTATTCGAGCAGTAAAAGATAAAGATTCAAGAGTTGTTATGCTTAGCCCTGTCGGTAAAAAGTTTACACAAAATGATGCCATAAGACTTTCAAACTTTTCGCATCTTATCTTGGTTAGCGGACGGTATGAAGGTATCGATGAGAGGGTTGTTGAAAGCGAAATTGATGAGATATTTTCAATAGGCGACTTTATATTAACGGGGGGTGAGTTGGCTAGTTTGGTTGTGTGCGACAGCGTAGCTAGAAATGTGCCCGGAGTGCTTGGAAATAGTGACTCTCTTGAAGGAGAGAGCTTTGAAGAAAATCTTTTAGAAGCTCCCGCATTCACAAAACCTGATCTTTTTGAAAAAAAATTTGTAATTTCAGAGTATTTAAAGGGTAATCATAGTAAAATTATAGCCTTGAAAAGAGCATTATCGCTCTGTAAAACAAAATATTTTAGACCCGATTTATTTATAAAGGTCGCAAAAAAGGCATCGAATTATGAGAAATAGATACATTGAAAGATTTGAGCAAGCACAAATCGAAGGCAAAGAGATACCACAATTTAGGGCCGGAGATACTCTAAAAGTAGCTGTTAAAATTACAGAAGGCAACAAAGAGAGAATCCAAAATTATGAAGGTCTCTGCATAGCCATAAGAGGTCAGGGAACAGGCAGAACATTTATGGTAAGAAAAATGGGAGCTAATAATGTTGGGGTTGAGAGAATTTTCCCGCTTTATTCTGATAATATAGAGAAAATAGAAGTACTAAGAAGAGGAAGAGTTAGAAGAGCAAAACTTTTCTATCTTAGAGATCTTAAAGGTAAAGCAGCTCGTATCAAAGAGCTTAGAAGAAAATAATCACAAAGAGACTCTTGTCTCTTTGAACTTGTATGACTACACTTTTTAATTTTTTTAAAAATATCCTAAACAAATTTTTACTATTTTTACAATTTTCTTAATATTATAAAAGATTTTATTTTTTTATTAAGCAGAGATAAAAATAACTAGTTGTGATATAATCATTAAAATAAACCGGAAAGATTTTTAAAATGAATAGAGTGATACCAATTATTTTTTTATTTTTTAGTTTTGTTTATGCAGATTTAGAGCTTCAGGATTGGAGCGGTGCTAAAGTTGATGAAGTTTACCCCAGAAAGTATGATATTTACAAAATGGCCTGTGAGCAAGATAATGAAGAGGCATGTTTTATTTTGGGACTTTCGGATTTACAAAGCTATACGCAAAATAATAATGATAAGATATATCTAAAGAGCGCCATAGGCTACTTCGAGAAGGCTTGTGCTAAAAATCACGAAAAATCATGTCTGGCTTTAGGATTGTTATATATTTCGGCAAGTTTTGAGGGCAGGGATGAAAAGGCGTCAATGTATTATTTGGATAGATCCTGTTCTTTAGGCAATGTTTTGAGTTGTATAAATATTGCTAAATATTATGAAGATGAGAAACATTTGGATATACAAAAAACCATCAAGTACCTTGAGAGCGCATGCGATAAAAAAAATGATGAAGCATGCGCATATGCAGCTATTCTTTATCATGATGGGAAGAAAGTAGAAGCTGATCATCAAAAGGCTATCAGTTTCTATAAAAGATCAATAGCTATCAATAAGGCAGCGCCGTCAAATTATCTTAATATTTTTGAGATAAATCTGGTTGAAGATAAAGCATTTGATAAAACAATAGAAAAAAGTTTTTTAAAGTTATTTGCCAAAGATAAGCAATCTATGATGTTCTATGATATGTTGAAAATTTTTCAAAATGCCAAGTTGAACAAAAGATATAATTTAACTTTATGGAACAAAAAATATAAAAATATGAATTTAAATGAATGGGATTTTGGAACAATAGAAAAGTGGATAGCGGATACGAAAGATAGTAAAATCAAAGATGAATTGTCAAAAATAGTAGATGGATTTAAAAATTTAAACAAGGAAAACAGGTGAAACTAATCCAAGCAAAAGGTATTTCGCATTCATTTGATTATGAACTTTTTAAAAATATAGATTTTGAACTAAATCCATCTCAAAGTATTGCCATTGTCGGAAAAAGCGGAAGCGGCAAATCAACGCTTCTTCACATACTATCCTCTTTTTTAAAGCCGAAAAGCGGTGAAGTTATAATACTTGGAAAAGAGCTTGATAAGTTAAACGATGAACAAACAGATAAAATGAGGAGATTTGATCTTGGCATGATCTTTCAGTTTCATCATCTTTTCAAAGGAATGAAAGCAAAAGAGAATATAGATATATCATCAATGCTATCAAATACAATTATTGATGAAAAAATAGCAAAATTGCTTGAAATCGATTTTCTTATGGAGCAAAAGACTTCAGAATTATCAGGCGGGCAGCAACAAAGAGTTTCAATTGCAAGAGTCCTTGCGAAAAAACCAAAAATAATATTTGCAGATGAACCAACCGGTAATTTAGATAAAGATACGGCAGCTTTGGTCATGAAAGCGCTGAAAGATTACATAAAATCACAGAATGCAGGATTGGTCCTTGTTACCCATGATAAAGATGTAGCATCCATGTGCGATGAAGTATATATGTTAGAAAATCAAAGTTTGATAAAAATAAAATAGTACCTCACCCCCAAGGGGTAAGCTTGTTATTCAAAATGGGAAAGAATTTTTTGTTTATCTGTTTTTACAAGATTTGAGGCTATGTTTTTTGTTAAAACAGCTTTTGTTTGACTGCCTAATTCATTTGTTAATTCTCGATTATGTTCTTTTGGAAATGCTAAGAAGAGTTGTTTTGGCTTGATTTTTTTTACAATGTTTTCTATATCCTCTGCAATTTCTTTTAGAGTTCGCTTTTTAATTTCCAGTTTTAAATTATGCTCTTCAAGCGTGTCGTGACCAAATTGCCCGGAATTATCGCTCAGCATTTCACTTATTTGTTTTCTGCCTTCTATAAAATTTTCATCATTTATTAATTCTAAAGAGTGCGAAATTTTGATATCGTTTCCAACAACTCCTTCATGTTGTTTTACATTGTATGCTTTTAACTCTCCAAAATCCGCGACGATAACTAATGTATTTTCTAATTTCATATATTTTTCCTTGAAATAAAGTTTAAATATCCAAAAAGATATTTAGACAAACAAAAATGTCTATCTAAAGCATATAATAAAACAATTTGACTTTTTTGTCAATAAGAAAAAGATGAAGTTGAAAAACAAATTAATGATTTAATCAACTCTAAACTTGATGATGATGCCTCCAAGTTAGTTAGAGTTAAGTTATAGAGTTAAGTTATAGGGGTCAGGTGATAGTGATAGCTTAAGTTTATTACAGTATTATTGTAAAAA
>DYLZ01000035.1:11655-14193 GCA_020721775.1 Sulfurovum sp. | reverse complement strand
ATTATAACGCAGTCCCTATGGGATTTGAAACAGTTATTCAATCAACGCAAACCAAATCTATTGTCGAATCTATATTTAATCAGATGAAATGATTAAATTTTTGTAGAAGTTAAATCTATTATACCATAAAATCGGTTAAAAGTATATGGTTTGTATTAGTCCACAACATTTGGCGCCGAGGATTATTTTCTTCAAAGCTCTAAGCTCTATAGATAATGCTAATGCCACAAAATAATTTCCTATCCATCATTTATGTTTTGATAAACGGTGGGTTAGCAAATCTACCCTACAGAAAACAAGCATAAACATACCAATGCGTAGGGTATGTTTGCCAACACACCAAATAAAAATAACCAACCAATATAATTTTATTCAATTAATTTATGTATAATTTTACTTTAGTTTCGATCGTGTCGGCGTAGCTCAGTTGGTAGAGCAGTTGATTCGTAATCAACAGGTTCGTGGGTTCGAGTCCCATCGCCGGCTCCATTGTTTAAAAATCTATTACTTCTATTACTATTTTACAGATCGATCTTTAGTTTGCATATCTCTTTTTGTATAACACTAGGCAATTTTTTTGGTTTTTTTATCCTGAGCTGTTTGTTGATATTGCATCTGCCGAAAACCACTTCTATATTATTTGCCAAAACATCAAATTCCTTTGCAAGATATCTGACCATATGATCGGTAGCTTTGCCTCTGATAGGTTTTTCGGTCACACTGATTCGGAGTTGATTTCCTTTTGGTTTGCCTATATGGTCTCTTTTGGCAGCAGGGGTTCCTAATACATTCAAAACAAGGATGTCGCCGTCCATCCAACAAAAAGAATCGGTATCGATCGTCTGTTTTTTACTCAATTGCACTCTTTTGCGCCAAGTTGTTTGATCTCTTCACAGCTAAATCCTGCCAATTTTCTTGCCTCAACATTTATGTGAGGGCGGTGTTTTTTGATTAGCTCATACTTTTTTAAGATTTCAAAATATATGTTATAACTTAGATTATCCCTGTCGCATAAAAATTTAAACCACTTATCTCCTTTGCTGACATGATCTATCTCTTCGTCAAGTATGATATGAAGCGCTTCTATGATCTTTTTAACAATCGGAACTTTGCGTTTGTTGTCTAGTTTTATCATAATTTGCGGATTTACATCAAGTCCGCTTGCTTCATAATATCTCGGCACTACCGCCATTCGCTCAATAACTGAGTTATCAGTCTGCCTTGAGATATCAAAATATCCCTGATGTACATCAAAATCACCATATCTATATCCAAGTTCTTCCAAGATAGCATTTAGCATTTTAAAGTGTTTTATCTCATCAAGCGCAACTTCAAGCCAATCTGTTTTAAATTGAAGCGGCATATCATAAAATCTATAAACAGCGTCAAGCGCAAGATCAATAGCGCTGTATTCTATATGTGTTATCGCATGAACAAGCGTTGCCAACCCCTCGTTTGTATCCAGATGATTTCTTTTTGGCAGTTCTTTTGGGTCAACGATATTACATTTGTTGAAATATGACGGTCTATCAAAGATAATAGGCGTGAAATCCAGAGGTTTTTGGGTAATGTTTTTGGTACAATACGAAAAACATTGATCGGCTAGATCCTCTTTTGTGTTTATGTCATCAGATATTAGCGCATTGTGCAAAGTTTCAAAAAAATTCATAGGAGAATTATATTATATGCAAGTTAAAGTTCAGCCAATGGGACCATATCAAACAAACTGTTACATTGCTACCGTTGATGGAAAAGATTTTATCATAGATCCTGGAGTAGGTGCTACCTCTTGGGTGCTTAAAAATATCAAAAATCCTGTAGCCATACTCAATACTCATGGGCATTTTGATCATGTATGGAGCAATAAAGAGTTAAAAGAAAAACTAGATCTGCCTATATATATCGCCGAAGATGATGCTTTTATGTTAGAAAATGATCCATTTGCGCAAGGAACACCAAGCAGCAGGGCTGATAGGAAAGTAAAAAGCGATGAAGTTTTGGATATCGCCGGTGTTAAGGTGAAGTTTTTGCATTTTGGCGGACATACGCCAGGCTGCAGCGTGATACAAATAGAAGATTGCTGGTTTAGCGGAGATTTTCTTTTTGAGGGAAGTATAGGGAGATGGGATTTTCCATACAGCAGCACCAAAGATATGGTAAAAAGCCTCAAAAAAGTATCCGCTTTTAAAGAAAATTTCAAGATATATCCCGGACATGGAGGAAGTACCTATTTGACAAAAGAGATGAAGTATATACCGTATTGGATAGAGCAGGTAAGAAGAACAGTTGGTAACCAGCAATGAGAAGTAAATAGTTTGTGTGAGTGTAGGTTTGTGTGTGAGTGTAAGCAAGTCATCCTGAACTTGTTTTAGGATATATGTGTTATTAATGAGATGCTGAAATTAGTTCAGCATGACGAATTTGTTAGATAGTTCTTCTAAACTCTGGATAAGACTCGATTCCGCATTCGCTGACATCAAGTCCTTCTAATTGAGCGTCATCTTCAGCTCTAAATGCCATAAATTTATTTATGGTATA
>DYLZ01000035.1:0-11555 GCA_020721775.1 Sulfurovum sp. | reverse complement strand
CTTCTAATTGAGCGTCATCTTCAGCTCTAAATGCCATAAATTTATTTATGGTATAGATCACAGCATAAGATATGGTAAATACAAGTATGCCAATAACTGCAATACTCTTGATCTGGTTCATAAGCGCGACAGACTCGCTGCTGGCAAAAAGTCCAACAGCAAGCGTTCCCCATATACCGTTCACTAAGTGAACCGATAATGCACCCACAGGATCATCTATGCGGACTTTGTAAAATAATAGAACAGCAATAACTACCAATGTTCCGCCGATTACTCCAATTACAAGAGAATCTATAGTATTAAACAGATCCGCACCCGCCGTGATAGCTACAAGACCGCCAAGGGCGTCGTTTAGTATCATAGTGATATCAAAAAGCTTATATCTAAGATAGATAAATATGCCGGCAGAGAGTGCACCTGCAAGACCTGTCGTGTTTGTATTAAATATGGTAAGAGCTACGGTATCAGCTGATTCTTTTGTAGCGATACTTCCGACTGATCCGCCGTTAAATCCAAACCAGCCAATCCATAACAACAATGCCTCGAGAGTTACAAGAGGGATATTTGATGCAGGTATACTTTTATTTGGTTATTTACATATCTGCCTTTTTTTGAGCCAATGAGAAGAATGGCGGCAAGTAAATGACCATCCGCCAGTCGAGTGTATAACGGTAGATCCTGCAAGGTCATGCATATTTAGATCTAAAAATGTATCTTTTAAGATATCGCTTCCCCAAGAGATGTTTACTATAAAAGGATATATTAATGCCCCATGATAAGAGTAAAAAGAGCCAGAGGAAATATCTTGGCTCTTTCGCCGACTCCTCCGCTCGTGATATTGATAGCTTTTCCGACAAAAGCCATTTGAAACATTGCAAAAGCCAAAGGACTCAGGGCAGTAACCTCGATA
This sequence comes from Sulfurovum sp., assembly GCA_020721775.1. Classification (GTDB taxonomy): domain Bacteria; phylum Campylobacterota; class Campylobacteria; order Campylobacterales; family Sulfurovaceae; genus BN30871. Next base: position 10,645 of record DYLZ01000035.1, on the reverse strand, counting down.
TCGCCAAAAGCAATATCGTATCCAATGAGTATAAATGCAAGTGATGCTACAACATATATCATGACATTGACTGTTAGTACGCTTGTAACATTTTTTGTTCTTACAATTCCGGCTTCAAGTATAGCAAAGCCCGGAACCATAAGAATGATCAGTGTTGTTGAGAATATCACAAATAGCGTATTGATAATATAACTATAGTCCATAAAATGCCTTTAAAAAAATCGCAATAATATAATACCGTTATAAAATACTAAAACAGAAGTAAAATTGCCTAATTTTTAATTAATTGATATTTTACTTTTTAATAAGAGAATTTGTAGCCGCGTCTTCTAACTGTGTGTATAACTTGAAAGCCTAAAATATTTTTTAGTCTTTTTCTGATCTGGTTTATTGCCACTTCAACTGTATTGTCGCTGACATACTCAGGTTCTTCCCAAAGTGCATTTATAATTTCGTCTTTTGAAAAAACTCTCTGTTTTCTCAGCGCAAGATAAGCTAAGATATCAAATGTTTTTCCGTTTAGCGAAATATTTTTTTTGTTGTATTCTATTTTTTTATTTGTAATATCAATAACAAGTTGACCAATATTTATAGTTGTGCTAAACAAATGTCTCATATTTGCCAAAACTCTAGCTGCGATCAAATCCGGATATTCATGATTGTAGCATATTACATCATCAGCCCCGATGTTGAAAAATACGCCTTGCGTTTTTGGATCATCTGCTAAAATAATAACTTTAGTTTCATTCTTCTTTTTTTTGACTTCGTTAATATATCTCTCTAGTGAAAATTTAACACCTTCATCTACTACAATAAGCAATTCATAATGCCTAAAATCAGTAAAGTTTGTTGCATCATATAGATCTTTGGCGCTATCGACTATGCAGATAAAATATTTACTTAATTCGACTTCAAGTTTTTTTATATAGGCATCATCAAAACCTATTGTCAATATTCTCATATATTTTAAATCCTAATAGTTTTAAAAACTTATAATATTAGTTACAAAAAATAATTGCAAATGATAAAAATAGATAATTTTGATAAATTTATACCAAAAAAGAGCTTATTTAAAAATAAAAGTAGAATTTTTTATATAAATTATAGTATTTTATTTATATTAAGTTTTTCTTGCCTTAATGTATGCTCTTTTGGGAGCCGGATAACCTTCGACCGTCAAGTTGTTGTCATTTGGATCTAGAAAATCTTCTAGACTTTGAGAATCTATCCACTCGGTTTTTCTCTGTTCTTCCATGTCGGTAGTTTTTGTTTCAAGAAGTTCAACCTCTTTAAAACCTGCTCTGTTGCACCAGTTTTTTAAAGCATTTACTGTTGGAATAAAATAGACATTCGGGATTTTTGAATATCTATCTTTTGGGGTCAAAGCGATATCTTCTTCCCCATCAATGATAAATGTATCAAGTATAAGTTCACCACCCAAGTTTAACCCTTGGTACAACGACTTTAGTGTTGCTATAGGGTCGCTTCTGTGATATAAAACACCAAGGCAAAAAAGAGTATCAAATTTGTATTCATATATACCGACATGCTCAACGCCAAGCAGCTCGAATATTATATTGCTTTTTGCAAAATGGTTTAAAAATAAGAATTGAGTAAAAAATAGATTTGAAGGATCAAAACCTACAAGTTGTTTTGGATTTTCTTCAAGCATTCTAAAAAGATAATATCCGTTGTTGCAGCCGATGTCTCCTACTATTTTATCTTTGAGGTCAAAGTGCGGCTTTAAGAGATTGTATTTGATAAAGCTTTGCCACTCTGTATCAATGAAAAGTTCATTTATTTTAAATGGTCCTTTTCTCCAAGGCTTTAGCAGTTTTGCGATTTTTTCTATTTGTTCTTTTAATTCTGCAGTTGTATCAGGAATTGACAAAGTAATTATATCGCCGATTTTAACATTTGCCTCAATATCCGGAAGAGTTTTGAGCTCTTCTATGATATGAGCAACATTTTTATATTTGAGCCACCCAAGCCTCTCTTCTCTAATGGAGTTAAGATTTTGCATCTATTTTATGTAAGCTTTTTTGATAAATTGTTTTGAGTATGGTCTGTCTTCAGGAGAAGTTTTGGCATTTTCTATCTTTCTAACAGCTTCTTTTCCTGCTATAACTTCTCCAAATATTGTATAGCCGCCGTTTAACCATGGCGCAGGCGCAGTTGTTATGAAAAATTGGCTTCCGTTTGTATTTGGTCCGGCATTTGCCATTGCAAGCAGATAAGGTCTGTCGAAAACTATATTTTTACCATATTCATTTTTGAAATCTTTTTTCCAAATAGATGTTCCGCCCATTCCTGTTCCTGTTGGATCTCCGCCTTGTATCATAAAGCCTTTTATCACCCTATGAAATATCACTCCATTGTAGTAACCGTTCTTTGCGTGTGTGGTGAAATTTTTAACAGCAAGAGGGGCAATATTGGGGTACATTTTTAATTCGATCTTGCCTGCATTTGTTTCAAGAACAACTATGTTGTTTTGCTGCTTGGTATGAATGACAGGCTTTGGCGCATCTTTTGCTTGAGTAAATGTAAGATCAAGGATACAAAAAGTTAAAATGAGAAATTTTTTCATAGATCACTCTCGCATTGGTCGATTTTTAATTCTTTTAATAATCTTGTAAACATATCCCCGCATCTACGGTTGTCATCCTCGTTGCATTCGACCGATATGGTCATATGCTCGACATTGTCTTCATCAATTCTCTCGATAACATCAGGATTCAATCCGGTCTCTTTTTTTATTTTTTCAATACTATTTAGTATATCGCGCTTAATGTTTTCATCTCCGCCATAAGACAAACTCATTCTTTCGTATTTTTCTTCCATAAACATATGTGCTTTTATTTTATCACAGTTACTCATAAGACCTCCAAAAAATTATAAAAAGTATTATATACAACATTCAATTTAATAATCATTATTTTGCAAAGCTCACAGCTCTTGTCTCTCTAATGACATTCACTTTTATCTCGGCAGGGTATTGTACATTTGCTTCAATATCTTTGGCAATATCTTTACTTAGCATGACCGCTTCATTATCACTCACTTTTTTTGCATTCACTATTACCCTTATCTCTCTACCGGCATTTATAGCGTATGCATACTCTACATTTTCTTTTGATAACGCGATATTTTCAAGCTCTGTTACTCTTTTGGTAAAGCTTTCTAAAACTTCTCGTCTTGCTCCGGGTCTAGATGCGCTTAATATATCTGCTGTACATACTGCAGCGCTCTCGATACAATTAGGCTCTTCGTAACCGTGATGTGCATATATAGCGTTAATAACAATAGGGTTTTCGTTATATCTCTTGCAGAGTTCAGCACCGATCTTAACATGTGAACCGCCGAACTCTTGAGTATATGCCTTGCCTATATCATGCAAAAGTCCTGCGCGTTGAGCAAGTTTTTCATCCCCGCCCATCTCTGCAGCCATTATCATTGCCAAATTTGCAACTTCTAATGTATGGACAAGAGCATTTTGACCATAGCTGGCGCGATATCTTAATTTGCCAAGCATTTTAATAAGCTCTTCGTGCATAGGAAGCTGTCCTAAGTCTATTAGTATATTTTTGCCCTCTTCATATATCTTTTGTTCAAACTCTTGATTGACTTTTTTAAAAACATCTTCTATTCTTGCGGGATGTATTCTGCCGTCTTCAACCAAAATATCTATAACTCTTGTCGCAATCGCCCTTCTATATAAATTAAAACCGCTTACGATTATCGTATTTGGTGTTTCGTCTATGATGATATCAACACCCAAAAGCATCTCCAAAGTTTTTATATTTCTTCCGTCTTTGCCTATGATTCTGCCCTTATGCTCATCCGTCGGGAGTGTTACTATATTTATAAGCCTTTCTCCCGCAAATTCTCCGGCATATCTCGTAGTTGCTTGCGCCAATATATAATTTGCTCTTTTTTCTGCTTCTTCTTTTGCGATCTTTTCATACTTTCTAACAATGGCAGCGATATCATTTTTCAATCTTTTCTCGACCTCTTGTAATATATATGCCTTTGCTTCTGACTGCGTGAGTGATGCCGGATTTGATAAGATTTGCAAATTTTTATCTATTGCCGTTTGTTTTTCTACTTCAAGTTCTTCTAATTTCTTTTCTTTATTTTTCAGATATTGAGAGAATTTGTTCAGTTTGTCCTCGAAATTATTTAAATCGTTTTTTTGACGGTTGATATCGTTTTCCAGTTTTTCGATATCTGACATTTTTTGATTTATTTTTTTTTCAAATCTCAGTTCTTCTTTTTTTATAGCAACTTTAGCCTCTTCGAGCAAGATGCGAGATTCGCTTTCAATAACCTTTGCTTTTGCTTTTGCTTGAGCTTCAATGTATTCAAATCTTTTTACGGCTGTTTTGCTTAACAGTATATATGTTAAAGCAAAGCCTATTATCAGTCCAAGCAATAATCCTATGCTTACGGATATCATTATATGTCCTTTTAAACATACACCAATTACAATTCTATTATGTGATTATCATATCAGCAGATATATCGTGGTTGTCGGTTATATAATGCTTGCTGATAAAAAGTTTCCTTGCAATAAATAGTGTATAGTTTATATATTTTTTTTCTTTTTCAAAAAATCTATCATACATACCTTTTCCAAAACCTATTCGTCTGAGCGTATTGTCGGTTCCGACTATTGGCACAATGGCTAGATCAATATTCTTTTTTCTAAATTTATAAGAATTTTTAGGTTCTTTTATGCCAAACTTTTTTTTATTAAGCGGCAATCTGTATTGTACCAGTCTGAAACTTTTACCTTCCATAAAAGGAACTAAAATAGTTTTGCCTTCTCGTCTGAACTTTGAGATAAGAGTGTTTATATCTACTTCCAATTTTAGAGGGATATAGACCATAATTGTTTTAAACTTATTCTTTTTGGCAAGCTTGTAGATTTGATCCGAGATCTTTTTATCTTTTGCGATCGTGTTGATCTTTTTTGATTCAAGTTGAAGTTTTTGTATGGTTTCACATCTGAATCTGTTTTTAAAATCGTTTTTTGTCATTGCGCATAAAATCTTAAATAGAAGTTTTTTAAAGAGATTTATTATAGCACAAATAGTATAATATATAAAGACTTAGCAAAAGAGTGTAAAGAATGTTTAATTTTTTAAAAAAAGCACTAGGAAAAACAACGAAAACGATCGTTGATCTTATTCCGGAAAAACAAAAAGAGATATCAAAAGATACATTTGAAGAGTTGCTCTTAGAAGCCGATGTATCATATGAATTGGTTGAATCACTTGTTGATAAACTTCCGTCATCAGTCAATAGGGTTCAGGCATATAATTCACTGATATCGCTTTTTGGGTATAGAGTTGAGCGTAAAAATAGCGATTATAAACCTTTTGTTGAAATGATCATAGGTGCAAATGGAGCAGGAAAGACAACTACTATTGCTAAATTGGCAAAAATGTATCAAAAAGAGGGTAAAAGCGTAATGCTTGGAGCAGGCGATACATTTAGAGCGGCGGCGATAGAGCAGCTCTCTTTGTGGGCAGATAAACTTTCAATTCCGATAATATCCACTCAACAAGGGCATGACCCTTCTGCTGTTGTGTATGATACGATAACTTCTGCGATTTCAAAAAATATTGATAATGTCATTATAGACACGGCAGGCAGACTACACACACAAACAAATCTGGCAGGCGAGCTTCAAAAAATGGTACGGATCGCAAATAAAGCCATGGACGGTGCGCCGCACAGAAAAATATTGATACTTGACGGCACGCATGGAAATTCATCCATAAATCAAGCAAAAACTTTTAATGAAATGATAGGCATCGACGGCATTATCATAACAAAATTGGACGGTACGGCAAAAGGCGGCTCGGTGTTTAGCATAGCAGATGAATTAAAATTGCCGATATTTTATATCGGCATAGGAGAAAAACCCGATGATTTGATCGAGTTTAAAGCAAATGAATTTGTTAACACTATCTTAGATGAAGTTTTTTTGAAATAATTTTTTAAAATTATATTAATTTTTAAAATATATAGTAAAATATATAGTTTAAGTTATTTAAAAGGAGTTTTGATGGATTCGGCTAATTTTATCTCTTTTTATAAGCCATATATATCAAATGCAAATATTGATTTATCGGATTGTTTAAACACCTCAAAAGCCAAAGAGCTGGAAGCAAAATTTTCGGATATGTTCGATATAAAATATTCTCTTTCAACCATGAGCGGCACTTCTGCTTTGCATTTGGCAATGTGCGCAATTGATCTAAAGAGAGGCGATAAGGTGATATGCAGCGTAAATGCATATGTTGATGTACCGGAAGTTGTAAGACATTTTGATGCTGAACCTATTTTTGTGGATTGTGATGCTCAAAACTATATGATAGATCTTAAAAAACTTGAATTGACACTAAAAGAACATAAAAATAAAAAACTAAGAGCAATAATTTTGAACCATATGGGTGTTGACGGTTTTGATCTCTCTAGACTATACTCTTTGGCAAAAGAGTACGATGTTATGGTTATTGAAGATGCAACGGATGCAATGGGTTCAAAGTATAATGGGAAATTTCTGGGTTCAATTGATGCTGATATAACGATATTTTCATTTGCACCGCACATATATAAAGACTTTGTTTCCGGCGGTATGTTCACTACAAATGATCAAGAGTTATTTGAAAGAGCGAAGCTTCTTAGAAATCATGGTATTGTCAAGCAGTGTGATGAGAGTGAATGCGAAGTAAATTATCTCTATGATACGATAGATATAGGATGGAGATACGCAATGAATGACATTGTTGCCTCAGTGTGCCTTGATAGATTGGAGAGTAATGAAGCTCAAAGAACAAGAAGACATGAAATAGCTTCAAAATATGTTCAATCTCTAGGCAGCTTGAAGCAAATTAGAATAATGACAAATATAGAGCATGACAATATATTGTATTTTTTTGTTGAGATAGATAAAAACAGAGATCATTTCGCAAGAGAGTTAAAGTATGAAGGAATTGAAGTAGGACTTCATTATATGCCGCTGCATCTTACGGATTATTATAGAAAAAAATATTCTCTTAGAGTATTTGATTTTCCTGTAGCGCTTGGGATTTACCAAAAAACTCTTTGTTTGCCGCTATATGCCGGCATGATGGATGAAGAGGTATATAAAGTCATTGAAGCGGTAGAAAAAATTGCAAATTCATATATTTAATGATGTCAAGGTTTTTTGAAGCGATTTGGTTTGATACGAAATGGTATCACTATTTTTTAATAGTTTTATTTTTGCCATTGTCGTTTTTATGGACTATTTTTATGGTTATTCGGAGATTTTTGGCAATCAGAAAAAATTTTGAAATACCTATAGTCAGTATAGGAAACTTGCAAGTCGGAGGAACGGGTAAAACGCCTTTTATCATTGAGCTTGCATCAAAATATGAAAGATCGTATATAATCAGTAGAGGTTACGGCAGGCAAAGTAAAGGGTTGGTTCAAGTCAGCAAGAACGGCAAAATGCTTGTAGATGTTCAGACCTGCGGTGATGAAGCATTTTTGATAGCGCAATCAATAAAAAATAGTAATGTTATAGTAAGCGAGAATAGACAAGAGGCTATAGAGTTTGCTAAAGCCAATGGCGCGAAAGTGATTTTTTTAGATGACGGTTTTAATCAGGTAAATATAGAAAAATTTGAAATACTCCTAAGTCCAAATAAGATAACAAACTATTTGCCGATTCCAAGCGGGCCTTTTAGGGAATTGATCTTTTATGAAAAAAAAGCTGATATTGCCGCAAGAGAAAATATCGATTTTAAAAGAGTCGTAACTTTTGAAAACCTTACGCCTTGCATGGTGTTGGTAACTGCCATAGCAAATCCTCAAAGATTAGATAGATTTTTGCCTGCCGGAGTTGTAAAAAAATACTATTTTGACGATCATTCATATTTTAAAGAAGAAGAACTTAAAGAGTTGCTTACACGAAACGGAGCCACAAGTTTGCTTGTTACCCAAAAAGATGCGGTCAAGATGGATGGTTTTAAGTTGCCGATCTCTAAAATGCAGCTAAAATTAGAAATAAAACAAAGCATTGTGGACAAAGTAGATAAATATATAAAAGGATATAAGAAATGAAACAAAATATTGAAGTTGTAAAAACTCTTCTAGATGCATTGCCGTACATAAAAAAATTTCAAAATAAAAAAATAGTTATTAAATATGGGGGTGCCGCGCAAACAAGTGATGAGCTCAAAATACAATTTGCTCAAGATATAGTGCTATTGCATTATGTTGGGCTTAAGCCTATAATAGTGCATGGAGGTGGAAAAACTATTACTGATCTGCTTTCTCAGCTTGGTCTTGGCACTGAATTTATCGACGGACAAAGGGTAACGACAAAAGATGTTATGAGGGTTGTAGAGATGGTTCTAAGCGGAGAGATAAACAAAGAGATAGTTTCATTGTTAAATACTCAAGGCGCTAAAGCTATAGGAATTTCAGGAAAAGACGGTCATTTTTTAGATGCACGCCCAAAAGATTTTGAAAAATTTGGCTATACAGGTATAATTGAACATGTAAATACTGAACTGGTCGATGACATTATAGATGACGGATTTGTGCCTGTAATTGCTCCAATTGCCGGAGGCAGCAGTGTTGGGCATCCCGGATTTAATATCAACGCAGATCTTGCGGCAAGTAAAATAGCAGTTGCTCTAAAAGCAAACAAAGTTATTTTCTTGACAGATACAGCCGGAGTTTTGGATAAAGACGGACAACTTTTAACGGGGCTTACAGTGGAAATGACAAAAGAGCTAAAAGCTGACGGAACAATTTACGGCGGTATGGTGCCAAAAGTTGATGCATGTATAGAAGCATTAAATGGCGGAGTCAGCAGGGCTCATATCATTGACGGACGAGTGGAGCATTCACTACTCCTAGAGATCTTAACAAGCAGCGGAGTAGGGACCTGTATAGAGCTATAGAGATTTGAAATTAATAAATCAAGTAAAAAATGGTATAATTAAAATATTCCAATATATAGGATGAAAGAGCGATTAGCCCCGTGAGCCATCAAGCTTAAGAGCTAATTTTAGGCTTTGTCTAAAATTGTATAAAAGATTAAAAGGTTAATAATGCAGTTTGTAGAAACTAGAGGCAATGACGGTAAAAAACCGTTAACTGTTACTTTTTCGGAGGCTATCCTCTCTCCGAGCGGTAGTTTTGGAGGGTTATATGCGCCCAAAGAACTTCCAAATATTGATAGCGATTTTTTAACAAAACACAAAAATAGTTCTTATAAAGAGTTAGCATTTGATTTCTTAAAAATGTGTAAAATAGATATAGATGATGAAACCCTAAAACAAGCGCTTGATAGATATGAACTATATGATGATGCTTCAAACCCTGTTCCGCTTAGTAAGATAGAAAATGATTGTTTTGTGAGTGAGCTGTATCACGGACCGACTCGAGCATTTAAAGATATGGCTCTCCAGCCTTTCGGGTACATTTTGAGTTCATTGGCCGCAAAAAGAGATCAAAATTATTTGATCATGGCTGCAACAAGCGGAGATACCGGACCCGCTACTTTAGAAACATTTAAAAACCAATCAAATGTACAAGTGGTTTGTCTCTATCCGGATGGCGGAACAAGTGATGTTCAAAGACTTCAAATGGTAACAGAAGATGCAAAAAATCTGCATGTATTTGGTGTGGTTGGAGACTTTGATGATACTCAAAATGCCCTTAAGAATCTTTTGGCATCAGACGAGTTCAAAAGTGCATTAAAAGAGAAAAATATCGAATTAAGTGCGGCTAATTCTGTAAATTTCGGAAGAATAATCTTTCAAATAATATATCATATATATAGCTATATCGAACTTCTTAAAAACGGCGAAATAAATTTAAATGATAACATATACATAGTTGTCCCTAGCGGAAATTTTGGTAATGCATTGGGCGGATATTATGCCAAAAAAATGGGTTTGCCTATAGAAAAAATATTGATAACATCAAATAGGAACAATATATTAACCGATTGGATAAAAGAAGGAGCATATGATCTTACTACCAGACATCTGATCAAAACTATATCACCCGCAATGGATATATTGAAAAGTTCCAATGTTGAAAGAATACTGTACGATAAATTTGGCGATAAAAGAACAAAAGAACTTATGGATGAACTTGCAAGTAGAGGAAAATATCACTTGAGCGAAGATGAGATAAGTGAAATGAAAAAAGATTTTGATGCTTCGTACTCAACTGATGAAGAGTGTTTGGATGTTATAGGTGAGTACGCCAAAAAAGATTATATAATGGATCCTCACACTGCAACTTGCATTAAAGCTTACAGAACATTGAGAGAACATAATTTACCAACAGTGATATATTCAACAGCAGAATGGACAAAATTTAGTCCTACTGTTGCCAAAGCACTAGGTATGGATGAAAAAGAAGATTTAAAAGCGCTTGAAATGATTAGTAAAAAAACTAACTTGAAAATACCTGATATGGTTATAGGGCTGTTTAAAAAGCCTATAGTGCATAACAAGATAATAGATAAAAATAGTATCAAGGATAACATTCTTACTATTTTATAATTCTTTAAAGGAGTATTTTGAGAAAGATTTTGTTTTTTATAATCTCATTTTTTTTGCTTTTT
>DYLZ01000034.1 GCA_020721775.1 Sulfurovum sp. | reverse complement strand
ATATCGTATCTTCCATACTTGCCGATGAAGTTGAACATGAAGAAGATTTGCAAACTCTGCATGATGATATAAGCGATTTTATAGCAGATCTAAAAAAACAGATGAGTTTATAAGCATTTTACTTTACAACCTGCTTGAGTATAACTTTTGTGTCACTTGGAGCTAGATCGCCGCTATCGCTTCTTATGTCATAAGCTACAACATATATCTCATCTCCACTTGCCAGATAGTTATGCTCGCCAAAAGGAGCATAAGCAGTAGCCCCTATGGTAATAAGCGCTTGCGAAGGATAATTGGAGTTTGCAAGATGCATTGCCATATCTTCAAGCGGTCCAAAATCTTTTTGATTGTTTAATTTATCTATAAGCCATAAAATAAGTTTTTCATAAAAATACCCATATCCTAAAAGCGGAGCATCAACACCGTACTCATAAAGAGTACCGGCTCTTTTGACAAATGAGCAGAGATGATAGTTATCCATAACTCCTCCCTTGCTAAACTTATCTATATCAATAAACTTATCAGCTATTCCTTTACTGTCATCTCCCCAGCTTTTTTTATGCGATATTTTTTTAGCCCCCTCTTTGCGTATAGTACAATCATTAAATGTACTAAAAGCCTTTGGCAGTACATCAATAACTCTTTTATCTTTATCATATACTATATCACACAACAAGACAATTTCGGGCTCCACTTGCGCCTCATCTCTAAAAGGCAATGTCAAAGTTTCACTGCTTATAGGATAACGCCCAAGAAAAGTGTCACTATTTGGCAGATAAAAAGGAAATATTCCTTTTGGAGCATTGGGATCTTCTGTAATAACATCTTTGAAGTCCTCTATCTCTCCGGCTTGTTCTAAATGATGCGCAAAATTGCCTGCAATTCCTATACCGATACATTTACGAAAATCCATAAATAACCTTTAAAAAATAAATATAGTAATAATAATACAAAAGTAGAAAAAATAGATGAATTTAATGAGATTTAACCCCGCGATAGCAGGGGTTGAGTAATTAATTTACAGCGTCTTTAACTGTTTTACCAAATTTAAATTTAGGAGCAATATGTGCCGGTTTGTTATAAGTTTTGTTAGTTCCTGGAACAGTTCCGCTTTTAGCAGCAACATGCACTGTTGAAAAAGTACCAAAACCTACCAGTCTTATACTATCTTTTTTAGCTAAAACATCTGTTATAGAATCAGTAAATGCTTTTATGGCTCTTTCAGCTGCCGCTTTGCTTTCAAAATTACCATTTTTTTGCATTAGTTCTACAAACTCTGCTTTTGTCATGTACTATCCTTTGTGAAATATTAAGATTGAACATTATAACATAAAAAAAAATAAAAGCAAGATGAAATTTAAAAAATATATGATATTTGAAAAAATAGCAAGAAAAAGATAAGTTTTTGGTGCGGTCGGCGGGATTTGAACCCGCACATCCGTAGGACACTACCCCCTCAAGATAGCGTGTCTACCAATTCCACCACGACCGCAAATGTAAGTTTTGAAGAGGAAAAATTCCTCCTCGATACACTAATTAACCAAGAAATGGATTAGCGTAAAGTGCTATTAGAGCAATTACAAGTGTATAGATAACTTGCGCTTCGATCATAGCGATCGCAATGAACATTGTAGTCATCAATTTACCGCCAAGACCAGGGTTTCTTGCAGTTCCTGCGATTGTAGCAGCAGCTGTGTTACCCATACCAACTGCACCGCCAAGAGCAGCAAGACCAAGACCGATGCCGGCAGCAACTACTGAGTAAGCTTGGATCATAGAAGTATTTGCGTCAGCAGCGAATGCAGCAGCGCCTAGTACTAAAAAAGCAACAAAAAACTTTTTCATTTTATTTCCTTTAATTTAAAATTTTAAGTCTTTTAGACTGTAATCAAAATCTGTTCGGCTTGCGTTTCCCTACTAATCATTTTAGATTTACAAAGATATTTTATCTAAATTTTGTTTAAAAAATTAAGAGAATCCTCTGAATAAATCCTGATAGACAATTTTGCCAGGCAGCTCGAATGGCGAAAGCTTCGGGGTTCTAGTCGTGGCAAACTCTTGGCTTGAATGGTTTGTTCAGAGGGTTCAAGAAATATATTCAGGTGTTGCTAATTCTATTTTTTTACCGCTTTGCTCTAAAACAACTATGTCGATAATATCGTCAACTTTATATATTGCATTTAGATTATCGACTCTGTTTTTAGCGACTTTTGAAATATGAAGCAGCGCATCAAAACCGTCAGGCATCTCAACAAATAGACCAAAATCGGTAATTTTTTTAACTTTGCCTTTATATTGAGCGCCTATTTCATAAATCATCGGCTCTTTTGCCTCGGCAGCTGCTATTTTTTGTATATACTCTTTTGCACCCACTAGCTTATCGGCATCATGTCCGATTATTTTGACGCCGCCTTTGTCTCTATCAATGTCGATACTTACTTCAAATTTTTCAATAATTTCTCTTATCGTAGAACCTGCTTTGCCAATAATATCGCCTATCTTGCTGATAGGGATCAAAAAATGCTCTGTCTTAGGTAATGCAAGCGATGGCTTTATCTCTCCTCTTGCCTTTTCCATAATGGATAATATATGTTCTTTCCCCTTTTTAGCTTGCACAATAGCATCTTTTACTATGGCAATATCAATACCATTGAGCTTGATATCCATTTGCAAAGCGCTTATTCCTCCATTTGGTCCTGCTACTTTAAAGTCCATATCCCCCTCAAAATCCTCTAAGCCCATTATATCAGTTAGCACTACATACTTATCATTTTCTTTAATAAGTCCCATAGCAACACCGGCAATAAGTGATCTTACTTCCACATTTGCCGCAACAAGGGCAAGAGAGCCCCCACAAACGGTTGCCATAGAAGATGACCCGTTGCTTTCTAAAATTTCGGAAACAACTCTGATAGTTTGATTTGATTCTAATTTTACGCTGCACTCTAAAGCCCTTTTAGCCAGATTACCATGCCCTAATTCTCTTCTATTTGTTGGTCCAATAGGCTTTGAATCGCCAACAGAGAATCCCGGAAAATTATAATGGACCATAAAATTTTCATAACCTGATGATTTTTCTGTTATAAGCTCATAACTCTGAGCATCTTTTTTATCGCCCAAAGTTACTGTTACCAAAGCTTGTGTTTGACCTCTTGTAAATAGACAGCTTCCATGAACGGAAGGCAGTATATTTGTTTCTATAGTTATAGGTCTTACCTCATCCAAGGCTCTTCCATCGGCTCTAATTTTTTCATTTAACACCATATCTCTCATTATTTTAGCTTTTATTTTTCTCAATGCAGAAGTGACGATATGACTCTCAAAACTTATATTTTTCTCTTGCAAATCTTCTTCGATCTTTAACTGAAGTTCTTTTAATGCATAGCTTCTTTCACTTTTTGCCATATGTAAAATTGCATCTTTTATCTCTCCGGCAAAATTTTGCAACAATAAACTTTCAAGTTCTTTATCTTCACTGCATGCATAAAGTTTAAATTCAAGCGGTGTCGGCTTAAGGCTTAAAAATTCCCTTTCATAATCCTTTGACAACTCTGATATATTTCTTGAAGCACTCTCTATAAGTTGCACTAACTTTTCTTCCGGAATATCATTGATATTGTCATTGTCCCCGATTGCCCTCATTTCAATCATAATAATATCATCATGCGAACCGGAGACAAGCAGATCTAAAGTACTTTTTTCTTGAACTTGATGCGTCGGATTTAGTACAGGCATACCATCTATCATCCCTACTCTTGTAGCGGCAATACTTTTTGTTATAGGAATATTTGATGTAAGCAAAGCAGCGTTTGCCGCATGAATAGCCGCTACTTGCATATCCACATTGCTATCACTACTTACAACTAAAATGGTAATCGTTATCGGATAATTGAAACCTTTTGGAAAAATAGGTCTTATAGATCTATCGACGATTCTTGATGTTAGAATTTCAAAATCGCTTGGTTTTGATTCTCTTTTTATAAATCCGCTCGGTATTTTTGCCGCTGCGTATGATTTTTCTATATATTGCACCGTCATAGGTAAAAAATCATCATCTACCGGTTCATTATCAGCTACAACAGTAGCTATAAGTACAGCCTTACCATGAGTATACCAAACGCTGCCATTTGCCTGTTTGGCTACTTTGCGAAAAGTAAAATCCTCTCTAAATTGGTTGTTTGATATGGTTTTATGGACTTGATTCATTGAGAACTTGCCTTTTGAAATAATAAAAATTAATAATAATTATATCCTAAAAGGAATGACAAAGAGATTTACATCTTAAAATTATCAAAATGCATTTTTTGTGGAAACTGCTTGGAAATTTCGCTCTCATCAAATGAAAACTTATAATTATTGATATACTCCATAAGAAGATCATAAGCGGCATTAAGTTCCTGAAGTCTAATAGCATCTCCTCCGATATCGGGGTGAGTTTTTTTAACTAAAAAACGATATTGTTTTTTTATATCATCTTTTGTTATCATAGATGGGAGCTCTAAAATATTCAGCGCCTCTTTGATATCTTCCGGCTGCATTATCTGCTCGTTCCCACTGTTGCAAATGGAATAAATTTAAATTGCACATAAAAATTGATACCGTCGGTATAAGATGCGCCGGCTTGCGTAAGTGCGGGGTATGATGTTTTAGATACGGCCAATGATAACCCAAAGCACTCTTTATTGTAACTTGTTCCTATATTCCAAAACTTATTGTTTTTATTGTCAAGCTCATAACTAAAGCCGCCGTATAAAGATAAGTTTTTATTGACTTTATATTTTGTATCCAGATTTATACTATTTGCAACCGCTATCTCGTTTAACTCATCGACTATATCTTTTTTATATGCGTGTGATAGCCCAAGCGATAAGTCGTCATTGCGCCAAGAAACATTTGTATAAATAGATCTAAATTTGCTAAACTCATTTGAGTAAAGAAGCTGATTTGATATACTTAAATTTTTATAATTCACACCAAATTCGTGCTCTAGATCGCTAAAGTTATAATTCTCTTTTGGATAATAAATTTGAGAGAGTCTCTCGAAAAAATTTAGTTCACTGCTGTTATCATAAAGATATTGACCGAGAGTAAATTTGTATTGTTCTTTTGGCAGATCAAGAGTATAAAGCCGTTGCTGCTCAACTCCCACAAAATTGTAACTTATAGGAGATTCTTTTGTTTTGCCTAAATTACTATAAGAAAATGACGGCTGAAGCGTATGGGTATAATTCTCGTAACGCTTAATAAGATCACTTGAAATAGATATCTTGTTTGTATTTGATGCAAATAAAAAATCATCAACGCCTGATGTAATGCCGCCAAAAAAAAGTTTTGTAGCATAAAGCTCTTCACTTAAAGTGATTCTGAGATAATCATCAAAAAAACTTTGACTCAATTCAAACGGAAGCGCAAGATCAGCTCTTTTCAAAGTTGAACCATTTGATCTATAATAGTTAGCAAAAGAAAGATCCGCGCTATAGTACAAAGGAAGTATTGATATTTGATCATAAAATTTATGAAATTCAAATGATGGCAATACTTGGATAGTGTCGCTATTTGACTCTTTGATAGTGTCAATAAAATATTTTGCATTAAGCAGTGCAAAATAGTCATTACTGCTCGCAAAATAGTTTAATCTACTTTCTTGGAAATTCGTTATACCAAAGTGTTCCAGTCTGGATTTTTGTAAATTTAAGTAATCAATATCGTTTAGGTAAATTGCATTTATATATAGTCCGTCTTTGAAACCATAAGGCAAGTCAAAGAGTTTTGAAGAATCATATAGCAACTCTGCTCCATAGTGATCTTGATATCTTAGATCGTGCGATCTGTAATAATCATCAAAATCTCTAAAATTACCGATCCTAAATTCCCCGCTTGAATTAGGAGTATCAGCAAATCTAAAAGTACCATATATACCAACACTTCTTTTACTTCTTATTTGAGGATTGAATTCTATATCCCAGTTAAGATACGGCGCCCAAAAAATAGGCTGCTCATAGAGTATGCCCATATCCCCGCTATAACCAAACTTGGGAAATAAAAGCCCGCTTTTTCGTTCATTGTTTGTCGTAAAAGAGAGATATGGAATATAAAAGATCGGGATATCGCCCATATAAAGCTTGATACTATAGAGTTTCATAAGTTGGTTTTGATCATCATACACAGAATTGTCAAATACCATTTTCCATAAAGGATCTTTCAAAGAACAACTTGAGAGCATAGTATGCCCTAGAAAATATAGATTACCATATTTTTTTGCGCTGTCGGTATAAAGCCAAATATCATTTTCATTAGTTAAAAATAGAGAATCGCTTTTTGTGTCATTAGTAAGAGTATTTAAAACCATATGGCTTGTTTGCTCTTTTGTTTTAGCATAGCCTATGGATTCTATATTGCCATCCAGTGTCAATAGTGAGCTGTTTTTATCAAAAAAAGCGCTGTCTGATCTCAAGACAGTATCCCCATAAAACACAAGTACATCATCTGCCGCATTAGCCGTAGTTTTAGTTCCGTCGATCTTAGAAGCAAAAATCTCTATATTGCGCATCAAATTTTCATCATCAGCTTGAGCCAGACCGCAAAGAGCAATAAAAGCCGCAAAAGAGAGTTTTTTATGCATCTACAACAACCGCATTTGTAAATTTATCGTGAAATGTTTGCACCTTTGACGAAAAAAATGCAAATAAAAATCCGATATAAAAAATACTTTCGCTTAAAATTCGCAGCATCGATCTGTTTAGAGCCATAAAAATATTCAATCTCTCACCGCTGCTCTCATCAATGACTTTTATTTTCATTATATATTTTCCAATGGTCATACCGTTTTGCCATACCAACATCCAATGATACAAGACCTTAATTAGTATGATTGCCAAAAAATTATCCGCCATAAAAGCAGACATTGTCTCCATGTCGGTAATATCGGTTAGCTTATCGTAAAAGATCACTAGTACAAATATGCTAAGAACAATATCATCGATCACAAAAGACAATATTCTCTTTCTAATCGGCGCTATTTTCATTGATCAGCTTTCTTCTCTTAGAGCTTGATATGCTATATCCATTCTGCATTGCTTGCCGGCAAAATGCACTTGACCGCAAAGCATATATGCTCTTTGCTGCGCCTCTTTGATGCTATCTCCGATACCTACGCACACCAAAACCCGTCCGCCTGTTGCATAAAGCTTTCCGTCTTCGCCTCTACTGACACCTGCATATGAAATATGCGCATTTTCAGCTAGTTCCTCATGCACTATATCATCAATTATAATTTCTGCCGGAACACTATCGCTATAAGGATAATTCTTGCTTGCCATAACTACGCCTACTGCAAATTTGTCAAAAAATTCTATTTTAGCACTCGCTAGATCTCCCAAAGCAGCCTTGTAAAAAAGATCTAACGGATTTTTCAAAAGAGGCATTATCTCTTCACATTCAGGATCTCCAAAACGGACATTGTATTCTAAGATAAAAGGCTCATTCTTTACCACCATGACGCCCATAAATAGTACTCCCGTAAATGGCATCCCCTCTTCTTGCATGCCCTTTAGCGTAGGTATCACAACTCTATCTTCAAGCTTTTTATATATTTCATCATTTACAAGCGGTGTCGGCACATATGCACCCATACCTCCCGTATTTGGTCCTTCATCATTATCAAGAAGTCTTTTGTGATCTTGCGCTGCAGGAAGTATCACGAAGTCCTTGCCGTCACATATTGCAAATACACTAAGCTCATAACCATCCAAAAATTCTTCTACAACTATCGCCCTGCCTGCATCCCCAAAAGCATTTCCGGAAAGCATCTCTCCTGCTTCTTTTTTTGCTTCTTCGTGACTTTTTGCGATAATAACGCCTTTACCGCCACATAGACCGTCTGCTTTTACAACTATTGGAGGAGTAAGCGTTTCTATAAATTTGCATGCAACTTCAAGTGAATCTGTTTCAACATATTTAGCGGTCGGTATATTGTGGCGAGAAAGAAAGTTTTTCATAAATATTTTAGAACCTTCAAGTTGCGCAGCAGCCTTTGAAGGGCCAAATATATTTAAACCCCTATCTTTAAAAACATCAACAATGCCCTCCGTCAGAGGCGCTTCAGGACCTACTATGGTAAGCTCTATATTGTTTTCTTGAGCAAAATCAGCTAATTCATTGAAGTCTTTAATAGCAACATTAATTCCTAGCATATCCGTAGCACCATTGCCCGGATTAAAGTAAATTTTATCAACATTGCTTCTATTTTTTAGCGCTAACCCTATAGAGTATTCTCGTCCGCCGCTTCCGATAATCAAAATATTCACTATACAAATCCTTTTTTACATTACTTCAAACCTATAGCAACCAAAGACACCATAAGTTTAAAGTAACTTACCCAACCGGCCGTTCTGTTAAAAAGTCGGCCCTAATAAGCCAACGATGCAGGAGAGAGAGATCTTTAGGGGTCAGTATCTCACATAAATTATGCTCAAACGATACCATCCGCACACCGATCTGCTACTAGTCCCGCCAATAAAATATGTTGGACCTCGTATACAGTCGTCGAACCGGTCAGGCAATAGGATATTATATCTTATTTAGGGTTAAAAATCATTTTAAAGACCAAAAGCAAGATTTATACACTCTTTTATATTCGGAAGTTTAGGCATACTGTATTTTACATCAAGAGGAAGAGCTTTTGCCGTAGTTTCACCTATCGCAACGATCTTATATCCGTCCATAGAGCCAAAATTATCCATGAAACAATTTATTGTTGACGGAGATGTAAAAATGAGCGTAGAGTCCAAGGGCGGTTTTTGCAAAATATCATATTTTTTGCATATCGTCTCATACAGCACAACTTCATCCAAAGCTATACCAACTTGACTTAAATTACTTATATGATCTGTTGCAACAACTTTCGGTCTTATGTAAAGTATTTTCTTATTTACAAACTTTTCTTTTATCTCATCTGCAAGATTCTTGGAATATCCGCTTGATGCAAGCGCTACTTTTCCACCCAATTTAACTATAGCTCTTGCACTCTCTTCACCGATAGCAATTGAAGGTATATCTTGCCATTTTTCATTTATTTTGTCCAAGATAGTAACGGCATTTTTAGATGTAAACAGAAGCAGATCATAATTTGCCAAATCTACATCTCTTTTTAATATCTCAAATTTGATCAGAGGCATATTGACAACACCGTCATGTTTTGAAGATGAAAATAGGTATATCACTATAAATCTTTATCCGTGGTTTGTACAACACCGTTTGTAAACATTGCTTCATTTATCTCTTCGTCATCATACGGATCAAAATGCGGAGTGATCACCCATCTTTTAGACGGATCTATCTGCATTATCTTATCTTCTGCTTGTTCTGCTATCCTGTGGGCTTCCAAAAGCAGCATATTTGGTCTGAGCACCATATGAAATTCTACAAAATTTACGCTGCCGTCTGTTCTGGTTTTTAACCAATGAAAACTTGTTATCTCTTTGTGATTTTTTAGAATCTGTTCTATTTTTGCCACTTGATCTTCGGGCAATGCATGGTCTAAAAGTATCTTTATGCCCTCCACTACTATCTCAATAGCTGAATATATGATATATATTCCTATACCAAAACCAAAAACTGCATCAATGATATCTTGTTTTGTAACAAAAACCAAAAAAAGTGACAATAGTATAACTCCATTGCTCCAAAGGTCTGTTTTATAGTGAAGCGCATCTGATTTTATGACAATATTGTCTGTTTTTTTTGCGATTGATGACAAATACATAACAAGCAAAAATGTAACTATTATAGAAAATACCATAATATAGATAGAAGGCAAAAGCATGGAAGTTGACTCTTTATATATGGCTTTTTCTATGGCTTTGTATATTATAAAAAGTCCCGAAACTATAATGATAGTTCCTTCTATAACGGCTGCAATTCCTTGGATCTTGCCTTTTCCATATTGAAAATTTTGAGTCGGGTATTCTTCTGCTTTTTTGATAGCAAAAAAATTAAATATAGAGACAAAGAAATCAAGCATAGAATCAATTGCCGAAGCCAAAACAGCCACCGAACCGCTAAATATTCCTACGATAAATTTTATACAAACTAAAAAAAACGCAACACTACTTGAAATTATTGTGGCTCTTTTTTGTGCAGAAGTAATTTTTTTCAACCAAATTCCTATCTTTTTATTTTACTTTAATGCCCTAAATAAATATATTTTGGATTGCCACGCTTCCTTTGGAAGCTCGCAATAACCGGCATTTGTCATTGCGAACGAAGTGAAGCAATCTATGCGTTCAAAAATTTGATTTTAGCATATAAAGAGTAAAGCGATACTGATATATCAAAAAGAGGATTTTTCTAAAATGTTTTTTGCATCATTATATCCGAGATTAAAAAGTTCATCTAAATATTTAAATGAAAATATAGAATATCTGCTAAGTTTAGGCGAAGTAATTAAAATATCACATTTTGCCTGACTTTGTCTATTTTGAGAAAAAATCATAATATAAAGCGTTCTTTTTATATTGCTCCAAAGTGTGCTTTTTATAGTTGTATCAAAAATAGGATGGAGATTAACACCAAATATCGGTAAACCATTGTTCTCAAGATCACCTAGCGGCATATGGCTTACTATCCCGCCGTCAGCTAATAGCATATTTTGATATTTTACCGGCTCAAAAACAGGAACAAGCGCGCAGCTAGCCATGCAAAGCTTTATCGCATCACCGCTTTTGAAGTATAGATTTTCACCGCTATTTAAATTAACCGCTGTAATAGAAATTGGGATATTTAGATCTTCCAATCTACTTTTTAAAATTAATTTATTCAAAATTTTTGCATTTTTATCGATCCTAAAAAAGGATGGTCCAAATAGCCTAAATGAAAATATTGACTTGAATTCTTTTGATTTAAATATCTCCAGTTGCTCTTTTGGTTTCACTCCTGAAGCATAACTCACTCCGATAAGTGCACCGATAGAAGTTCCGCAAATGGCATCCACTTTGATATTCATCTCATCTAGGCAATGAAGCACTCCCAAATGATAAGCACCTCTAGCGCCCCCGCCTGACAATGCCAATGATATGCTTTTAGTACTCACTCTTTTGGCTCCCACATAATCACTTCGAATCTTCCGTCAAAATGTTCAACAACTGCACTGCAATTTTCAACCCAATCTCCACAATTATAGTATAGCACACTATTTATTTCTTTAAATTCAGGCTTGTGGATATGTCCGCATATAACGCCGTCATACTTTTGATGCTTAGCATGAGACGCCAATACCTCTTCAAAATTGCTTATAAAGCTTACTGAACTTTTTACATTATCTTTTACATATTTTGAAAATGACCAATAACGATTTATTCCGCATAGTTTTCTAAACTTATTTAAAACATGATTTAAAAAAAGTACAAAATCATACCCAATATCGCCGGCAATTGCTAACCATCTATGTGTCATTGTGATGCTGTCAAAAAAATCACCGTGTGTTACAAGATATTTCTTGCCATCAACGCCTATATAACTCATTTCATTAACTATGTGCATATTATCGCCCAAAAATAACGGTGCAAACGGTCTTAAAAATTCATCATGATTGCCTGTTACAAAATAAACTTGTGTGCCTTTTCTGGATTTTTTTAATACCTTTTGTATGACATCTGAGTGAGATTGAAACCATCTCATTTTTCGCTTAATTGCCCATCCGTCTATTATGTCGCCGACAAAAAAAATATTTTCAGACTCTGTATGTTTTAGGAAGTTTAAAAACTCTTCAGCTTTAGCAAATCTGGTGCCTAAATGGATATCCGATACAAAAATTGATTTATATTTCATACAACGCAGTCTAAGCGAAATTTATAACATTTTAATTACAATTAAAAGTCTAAACTATCTTATTGATCTTTACTTTTTATCCAATCTTTGAGAGCTTTTTTATCATTATCATTTAGCGCTGCATTGCTATGCATCCAAAGATATGTCGAAAGCGGCATTCTGATAACTATTGACTCTTGTATATCTTCTAAAGCTTTTTTTTGTTTTTCTTTATCAAGAGTGTTAAAAGTAGAAAAATTCAAAACTTTTCTTCCGTCATTGATGTGCGATCTTACATACCAAGAAAATGGCGCTATGCTGCCATACCATGGGATTACTGAATTGTTTGAGTGACAGTCATAACACGATCTCTTTAATATAGCTTTGATATTGCTAGGCGCTATTATCTCATCTTTGGGATTTGACGGGATGAGTGCCTCTATATCAATAGTGATAAACTGAATAAACGCTATAAAAAGTATAGCGCTTATGATAAATTTTTTCATTACAATGCTTTTACGGCTACTCTAGCTACCCTCTTAGCATACGATGCTTTATCTTCTATATCAAGACCTTCTGAGAGTTTAGCATTATCAAAAAGTATCCACGCCATATCTTCAAACATATCTTTATCATTTATAGAATCCAATTTCTTTATTATCTCATGTTCCGGATTTATCTCTAAAATAAGCGGGGTTGCCGGCACATCTTGCCCCATTTGTCTAAATATATGCGCCATACCGGCCATTGGATCACTGCTATCTTTAACAACGCATGATGGGCTGTCGATCAAACGGCTTGAAGCTTTTACATCTTTTACGCTTTCACCTAAAATTTCTTTTATTTTTTCCAGTAATGGCTTAACGCTCTCATTTATAGCCTCTTGTTCCTCTTTGGTTTTTGCATTTGGAGCTTCTATGGTTGAGATATCTTTGAGTTTCCATCCTTTATACTCCGTAATTACGGGTGTTACTATCTCATCAACTTCATAATCGTCCATTATTAGAACTTCAAGACCGGCACTCTTGTAACTTTCTAAAAGAGGTGAGCTTTTTGCAATTGCCTCATCTTTAGCGATAATATAATAAATCTCTTTTTTCTCACTATTGCCGCGACTTATGTAATCTGCAAAACTTACCATTCCATCAGTAGTTGAACTTTTATATCTAACAATATCCAGAAGCAACTCTTTGTTTGTATAGTCTGTATAGATTCCCTCTTTTATAAGCCTGTTATACTCTTTGGTAAATGTATCTTTATCCTCTCCATCTAGTTTGGCTATAGTTTGAAGTATCTTTTTTGTTGATCCTTGTTTTATATTTGCTAAAATTCTGTTTTCTTGCAACAGTTCCCTGCTTACATTCAAAGGCAGATCTGATGAATCGATCACGCCTTTTACAAATCTAAGATAAGGCGGCAAAAGCTCTTTATTGCTATCTGTTATAAATACCCTTTTTACATAAAGCTTAACTCCGCTCTCCCATTCTGCTCTAAACATATCCATAGGCGCTCTTTTAGGAATATAAAAAAGTGTTGTATATTCATTAACACCTTCAGCTTTATTGTGAAGATAAGCCAGAGGCTCATTGTCGCCGTGCGAAATACTTTTATAAAACTCTATATAATCTTCCTTTGTAAGTTCGCTTTTGCTCATGGTCCAAAGCGCTTTTGCCGCATTTATCTGTTCACTTTTATTTACAAGTTCAGTTTTTTTCTCTTCTCCTTCACCTGTACTCTCTTCTTCTTTAAAATTTAAAGTTATAGGATAAGCTATGTGGTTTGAATATTTTTTAACTATCTCTTTTATACGCCAAGGGCTGGTAAACTCTTTTTGATCATCTTTTAGTTTAATGTAAATGACAGTACCGTGGCTCTCTTTGGTTACAGGAGTTATATCAAACTCACCGCTTCCATCGCTTGTGAATTTATAAGCTTGTTCTTCGCCAGCTTTTTTGGTAATCACATCAACTATGCTAGCCACCATAAATACTGAATAAAACCCAACACCGAATTGACCTATCAAATTGCTGTCTTTTTTGGCATCGCCGGTAAGATTTTCCATAAATGCTTTTGTGCCCGATTTGGCAATAGTTCCAAGATTGTTCATCAAATCTTCTTCATTCATACCTATACCGTTATCGCCTATGGTTATAGAGTTATCCTCTTTATCTAGCGTGATAAAAACACCAGGCTTCCAATCTTCACTTTTGTACTTTTCATCTGTTAGATAAAAGTAGTTAAATTTATCAAGCGCATCACTTGCATTTGATACAAGTTCTCTTATAAAAATCTCTTTATTTGAATACAAAGAGTGTGTCATCAAATGAAGCAACTGCCCTATTTCAGTTTGATATGTATGTTTTGCCATAATATTTCTCCATTATTTTTTAGCGAATTATAGTATATTTTATACACTTTTTCAAGAGGTTTAGTGTTGATTTTACAATAAAGTTTAGTTAATTCGGCTAAAGAATTTATGACTGTTTTGTGTTATAATTTTTTTATGAAAACAATTTATCTCATTAGACATGCTAAATCAGACTGGAGTGAGCCTTTGCTTGATGACAAAGAGAGAGGCTTGAATAAAAAAGGTAAAAAGTCTATCCCTATCATGGCAAAAGCGCTAAAAGAAAAAAAGATCAAACCGGACATTATCATTTCAAGTCCTGCCAAACGAACGAAACTTACGGTCACCGGACTACTAAAAGAGCTTAGATTTAAAACACAAATAACATATGCGGACGAACTTTATCTTGCAGATCCTAACACAATTTTATCGGCTGTAAAAGAAATAAATGACAAATACGACTTTGTATTTATCATTGGACATAACCCAGGCTTAACCGAATTTGCAAATCTAATGAGTGATGCCGATATAGAGAATATCCCGACACTTGGCATCGTCGCCCTTAAATGCAAAATTAAAAAATGGAAAGAGTGCAGATATCATAAAGCTTCAATGGAATTTTTTATCTATCCGAAGATGTTTAAAGAGTGAGTTTTGGCGTAAGTGTAGGTGTGAGTGTGGGTG
>DYLZ01000033.1 GCA_020721775.1 Sulfurovum sp. | reverse complement strand
GTGGTTGTCATTGCGAGGAATGTAATGACGAAGCAATCCATAAAGAAAATAGACTGCCACGGTTTTTTGCAAAACCTCGCAGTGACTGGATCGCCACACTTCGTTCGCGATGACATATAGTCAAATTTAGAGGTAATATGAAAAATATAATTAACGATATTGATCCGTCTTGGGAGTTAAAATTAGAACTTTTAGATAAAGAATATAAAGATTTTTTATTAAAAGATGATGGTTACATACCAAAAAAAGAGCATATTTTCAATGCCTTTAAAACTCTAAAAAAAGATAATGTACGATATGTTTTATTTGGTCAAGATCCATACCCTAGAAGAGAGAGCGCATCAGGGTATGCATTTATCGATGGAAATGTAAAAAATATATTTTTACCAAACGGAACACTTAGCAAAGAAGTTAACAGAGCCACAAGCCTTAGGAATTTTATCAAGATGGCTCTTGTTGCAAGCAAAAATTTAAATAAAGATGATACTTCCGGCAAAGCAATAAAGCTTGTTGATAAAAGTACAATGATAAACAGTATATGGCAGCTAAAAGATAATTTTGAAAAAAACGGAGTTTTGCTTTTAAATACGGCGCTGATCTTTACCGATAAAAAAAGTTGTCCGTTTCACGCAAGAGCGTGGGAAAGATTTATATTGGATACAGTATGCAGTCTTGATAACACAAAAGTAAAGCTTGTACTTTTTGGATCATTTGCTAAAAATCTTTATGATAAAAATCAGAGTTTGCAAAAATTTGATGCTTTTGCTTGCGAGCATCCTTATAATATTTCATTTATAACCAATAAGCAAGTTATAGATTTTTTTAGACCTATGGATTTGTTGTTAGCGTGAGTGTGTGTGCGTAGGGTGGGTTTTTTTAACCCACCAATGGTTGTTGGCGAATTGTTATAATAGCGGGCTAGCAAAAGCCCATCCTGCCGATAGATATTATTTCTGTGTAACCTCAAATGCAGCCTCGATAGCTTTGATGAAGGCATCTCTGACGCCGCACTCTTCCAAGGCTGAGTATCCCGCAGCTGTAGTGCCTGCAGGACTCATAACACTGTCTTTGATAAGCGCAGGATGAGTTTGCTCAAGTAGAGGCGCAAAGCCCTTAAAAAGCGAAGAGACCAACTTTATGCTGTCATCTCTTTTTAGACCTTGTTTAACTCCTCCATCCATCATAGCTTCGGCAACTAGAGCTAAAAATGCCGGTCCGCTTCCTGCAATAGCTGTTGCAATGTCAAGCTCTTTTTCGCTCTCCAGCCAAAAAACATCGCCTATAGTTTCAAATATAGAAACGCATTCTTTTTGTATCTTTTTATCGCCGGTGAGAGTTGTGGTCGAAGAGTTTAGCTTCGCACTGACATTTGGCATGGCCCTAACTATATGATTTGCATCTATAGCCTGAGAAAGTTTTTCTATGGATGTGCTAGCCAATATAGATATAAGTGAATTTGCTTTGCCTTTTAGTTTTGAAGCAACATCATTTAGGGCATACGGTTTTGTACAAAGAAGTATATTTTTATTTTCAATAATTGCATTATCAATATCTATAATATCGACACTTTTTTTTAATTTGCTTACCAAATTTGAAGCTTTTTCTTTGTTTCTGGCAATGATTTCCAGTTCAAAGTGTTCTTCTAGTCCAAGAGCTAGCGCAGTAGCCATTGCACCGCTGCCGATCAGGGAAAGTTTCATATAATTCCTTTGCCTCAATATTGCATAATCTGAGTTTTATTTACTGTATTGTAACAAAAAACGATATTTTTTTACAAGTTTTGGTTATAATAACTAATAAAATTTGAGAGGTTGTTATGAAAAGATTTAAGTTTGCATATATAGTCTTATTTGCCGCTATTGCTATTTTAAGCGGTTGTTCTTCAAAAAGCGCCACAGAGGTGTATGATAAAAGTGCGCAGTTTTGGTATCAAAAAATAGGAGATAGTATTTCCAACGGAGATCTTGATAAAGCCGATAACTATTTCATTTCTCTTAAAAGCGAACATCCAAAATCGCCGCTTGTTGAAAGTGCTACTATGATAATCGCCCACGCACATATGGAAAAAGAAGAGTATTTATTGGCAAATTATTTTTTTGATGAATATGCAAAAAGATTTGGCGGATTTGCAAATAGCGAATATGTTGAATTTATGAAAATAAAAGCTTCATTTTTGGGGGTTCAAAAGTACTATAGGGATCAAAAACTGATCATAGATACCATAGCAAATGCACAAAGCTATATAGATGCTCATCCAAACTCTCAATATGTTCCTTTGGTTCAGAATATGCTTGTCAGGCTTAAAATGGGTCAATATCTCTTAAATGAAAATGTTGCTTGTCTTTATGATAGAACGGGTAAAAATAATGCAGCTAAGATATACAGAGAAAAAAATAGCGCTTCACCTATAAATATGAATGATATTTGCTTGCCGGAAGATGGGATATTGGACTATTTTATTAATTAGTTTTTGTATTGACAAATAATTTAAATTTGATACAATGTACTAAAAATTTATGAGGAGTTATTTTGCATTTAAGTGATTATAATTCATTTCCGGCTGTTTTGCCGATTGTGGTAGAAGATGAGATATTTTTATATCCATTTATGATAAGTCCTATATTTCTCACTTCCCAAAATGATATAGATGCGGCTTCGCATGCTATAGAAAATCACTCTTTGGTGCTTGTTGTAAGTTCTAAAGTGGGACATGAGGGCAGCAGAAAGCAAGAAGATCTGTATGAATATGGAGTAATCGGCTCCATTATGAGAAAAGTTCAACTTCCGGATGGAAGAGTTAAGGTACTTTTTCAAGGGCTTTCAAAAGGCAAGATAGTTGATTTTATAAACGATAATAAATTTAACCAAGCAATGGTAAATGTTGTTGAGAATTTACCGTTTGAGCAGTTAAAAGTAGATGCGCTTATGCAAATATTGAGAGATAAATCCAAAATCTTATCTTCTCTTAACAGCGGTTTCCCTGCAGACATAATAAGGGCAATAGAAGACAATAGTGAGCCATATAGAGTTTGTGATCTTGTTGCTTCTATGATAAAATTGGACAAAGATACTGCTTACAATCTTTACATACAAGAGGATATCGAGCAAAAACTCATTTCATTAATTGACATCATAAATTCTCAAATAGAATCTGCAAAAGTTCAAAAAGAGATAAGACACAAAGTTAATACAAAGATAGAGCAGTCAAATAAAGAGTATTTTCTAAAAGAGCAGCTAAAACAGATACAAAAAGAGCTTGGTGTTGATGTACAAAGAGAAGAGGAGATAGCAAACTTTAGAAAAAAAGCTGACGATATAAAACCGTTTGTATATGAAGATACATATAAAGAGATAACTAAGCAGATCGACAAGCTTTCTCGTATGCATCCTGAAAGCGCTGATGCAAATACAATTCAAAGTTATCTTGAAGTTGTTTTTGAAATACCGTTTGGCAAAATAGGCAAAAAAAAGATTGATATAAAAGATGTTTCAAATGAATTAAATAAAGATCATTATTCCCTGGAAAAGCCAAAAGATAGGATTGTAGAATACTTTGCAGTAAAAGCTTTGGCAAATCAAAGAAAGCTTGGCAGAAAAGAAACAAGTAGCACGATTCTTTGTTTTGCGGGACCTCCCGGAGTAGGCAAAACATCTTTGGCAAATTCAATAGCAACCGCACTCCACAGACCGCTTGTCAGAATTGCTCTAGGCGGACTAGAGGATGTAAATGAGCTCAGAGGACACAGAAGAACATATGTCGGCGCTATGCCCGGGCGTATTATACAAGGGTTTATAGAAGCAAAAAAAATGGATCCCGTGATAGTTCTTGATGAGATAGATAAAGTAGGACGAACAAGCAGAGGCGATCCTGCAGCAGCCCTATTGGAAATCTTAGATCCGGAACAAAATAGTCAATTTAGAGACTATTATCTAAATTTTAATATTGATCTAAGCCGCGCTATATTTATAGCAACAGCCAATGATATAAGCAAGATACCAGGCCCCCTTAGAGATAGAATGGAATTTATCACCCTAAGCAGCTATACGCCAAAAGAAAAATTTGAGATAGCCAAAAGATATCTGATACCTCAAGAACTTAAAAAACATGCTTTAAAAAGCGGTGAAGTCAGTATCAGTGAAAATGCGCTCAAATCTCTTATTGAAGAGTACACAAGAGAAGCCGGTGTGCGAAATCTAAGACGAAAAATTGCCGGTATAATGAGAAAGAGCGCTAGGATTCTACTGGAGAAAAAAAATAAAAAAAGAGTTGTAGTAACAACAAAAAATCTTGAAGATTTTACAGATAAAAAAGTTTTTGAAATAGCTACCGTAGAAAGCGAACCGAGAATAGGTGTAGTAAATGGACTTGCATGGACTGCTGTCGGAGGTGATGTTCTTACAATAGAGGCTATTAAGATAAAGGGGAAAGGCTCATTGCAGCTAACAGGAAGCTTGGGTGATGTTATGAAAGAATCAGCTCATATAGCATTTAGCGTCGTAAAAATTTTAATCGACCAAAAAAGACTTCAAATAGATGCTGATAGCATTCAGGCTCCAAGCGAAGAGGGTGGAGAAACGAGCGAAATATACAAAAAATATGACCTCCACCTGCATGTCCCGGAAGGTGCAACACCAAAAGATGGACCAAGTGCAGGTATTGCCATGGTAACAGTAATATCTTCTATATTAAGCGGTAGAGGGATCGATAGCAAAGTTGCCATGACGGGTGAGGTTACATTGACAGGTCAAGTATTGCCAATAGGCGGACTCAAAGAAAAGTTAATAGCAGCATATAAAGCTGGTGTTAAAAAAGCATTGATCCCAATGAAAAATTTTGAGAGAGACTTGGATGAAATTCCTACAGAAGTTAAAAATAATATTGAAATAATACCTGTTGAAAATGTAGAAGAGGTTATAAAAATAGCATTGGTTTAAGCATAAAACTTATGCTTAAAACCAAATGTCTATCAAATTTCTCAATTCAGCTTCTCTTATAGGCTTTGTCAAAAATGCATCTGCTCCTAGATTTAAAGTTTCTGTTTTTTTACTATCATCTGTTGAAAGAATAGCTATAGGAATATTTGAGTGCACTCTATTTTCTTTTATTGTTTTTAGAAATTCAATTCCATCCATAATAGGCATTATTATATCAAGCAGAATCAAATCTATTTTTTGTGATTCTATCTTTTTTAGCGCATCTTGACCATTTTCCGCCTCTACGATATTTTCTACTATGTCATTTTTTTTAAGCATAGTCAACAATAATTTACGATTAATAAAATCATCATCTACTACTAAAACATTAATCCCCATTTATTAACCTTTTCTTTCTTGAAGTTCTTTTACTATATTATACGTGATTATATCAGTTTCTTTATTGATTTTAGTTGATATCTTTTCTATCCATTGCGATTCAGTTACAATGATATCATAGTTTTTGTTTTTGATCTTCTCACAAGCCTCCTCTAAATTATCTGTATTATCAACATCATAACCCATATTTGAAGCAACTTTTGAAATTATCTTATTTTCAAGATCAAACTCTTTTGCGACTAAAACGCTTGGTTTTTGTTTTATACTTGCAACTTTAGTAGAAATATTTTGAATCTTTTCTTCTGCTTCTTTTGCAGGCTCGGCTATTTCTGTTGTTTTGGCTGTTTGCTCTACATTTGATTCATTTTCATTCTCTTCAATTTTAACCCTGTTGCCAATAAATTTGTTTAGAATATATAGCAATTCTGTTGCTTGGATAGGTTTTGTGATATACTCATCCATTCCCTCTTTCAAGAATCTTTCTCTATCTCCTTTTAGCGCATTGGCTGTTAGAGCGATGATAGGAATGTGTTTTAACTCTTCGTCTTCTTCATAGTCAAGGATCTCATGAGTAGCCTCAACCCCATCCATTACCGGCATCTGTATATCCATAAATATCAGATCAAAGTCTTGGTGGTTTCTTCTTTGTTCAAATGCTTCAAGTCCATTGTTGGCAAGTGTTACTTTTAGACCGTAATCAGACAATATTTTTAAGATCAATTTTTGATTTATTGCATTATCTTCGGCAACCAATACTTTTGCATCATACTTAGTTTTCAGATTTATAGCTTGAGTTGGTTTTTCTTCTTTGGCGCTTCTATCTTTAGTTAATATCTCTTTTATTTTTGACAGCGTAACGGGTTTAAATACTATGTTGTTCATAGTTAGACCCATTTTTTGAAGCTCTTCCCTGTTTGTTACTTTGCTAAATACGATAAGCTTGGATTTATCTATGTTGTTTATGAGAGATGTTGAATTGCTTTCGTTTAGTGTGTCATAATCAACTAGATAGAAATCGGCTTTAAAGCTCTGTTTTAGAATATTAAGTTCTGTTTCTGTTTCAAAGTGGTTAATTTTTGCGTTATAGTGTGTAAGATATTTATCTAAATACTCCTCAAGAACCGATGGAGTTAGCTTATTTTGGTGCAATGCGATAGAAATATTTAGATCTTTATGTTCAGTGCCTTCAAGATTTATCTCTTCGATAGGTATAGTTAGATAAAATACAGTACCTCTATCTTTTGCGCTTTCTACTTCGAGCTTACCGCCCATCAACTGCGCATACTCTTTCGAAATAGTAAGACCAAGACCTGTTCCTCCGAATTTTCTTGTAACGGTATTATCTGCTTGCGTGAATGCTTCAAATACTTTTTCGGCTTGCTCTTTTGTCATTCCCACGCCATTGTCTTGGACCTTGAACACAAGAGTTGAAATGCCAATAGTATCTGTTGCAAGATCATGAACCTTGTTGATCTCTACATTGATCTGACCGTGAGGATTTGTAAATTTAATGGCATTACTCAAAAGATTTATAAGAATCTCTTTAATTTTTGTCGGATCACCTTTTAATTTATCGCTTATTGTAGGATCTATATAGTAGTTTAGTTCTATATCTTTTTCAGATGCTTTAACTGCGTATGTTTCAACCGTATTGTCAAACTCTTCATGTGTATCAAAGATAATATTTTCAAGCTCAACTTTATTACTTTCGATCTTTGAAAGGTCAAGTATGCCGTTGATAATTTCAAGCAGATTTTCTGAACTCTTTGTAATGATCGATAGAAACTCTTTTTGCTCATCATTCAATTCAGTACTTTTTAAAAGTTCCGTAAAACCGACAATTCCGTTTAGCGGAGTTCTTATCTCGTGAGACATGTTTGCCAAAAATAGAGATTTTGCTTCATTTGCTTGGAGAGCCAGTTCTTTATCGCGCTTGGAGTTTGCAATAATGGTTTGAAGTTGATGATATACATTTTCTATATCCGTATAAGTATCAAATGATAGTTTTGATTTCTCTTCATCTGTTAAGTTTTCAAAAGCATCAAAGATGATTTTTTTGAGTTCCATGTTGTTTTTTAGCTCTAATCGAATCGTATTGTAACCAAATATCAAAAGAAATATACCGGTAATACTGACAAAACCTGCCACTCCAAAAAGGATTAATTGCTCTTGTGGATTTGCGGCTTTAAATATATATGCATCATATGCCATATATCCTGCAAGCAATAACATTAAAAGAATCGGAAAAAGGCTTATTAATTTTAACCTACCATGAATATTCATAACTAACTCCTTGTGCTTTTATATATTTTTCATAAGATTTTCAAGGTACAAAAATTGACCCCAATATTTTTCTACCAAAGGTTTTACCTGTGCAAGATCATCGTTGTATTGAAGTTGCAGTAAAGTATCTGCCAAAGGTACTATGTATAGATTGCTGGCAACTCCTTTTAAGGAATGCGCAAGTTTTTTTACTTTTTCAATATCTCCCTCTTTGTATTTTTGTATGATCTTATCGGTATCGGCATGGCATTGCTCAATAAAATCTTTTATAAATTCTTTTACTATATCTACAGGTAATGACAACTCATTTGCGGATTCATCCAATATAAAGTCAAAAGGAATAGGTTTTATATTTGAGAGATCGATTTTTGCAGATTCATTTTCTTGAGAATTTTTATTTTCTTTTATCGGTTCTGAAATTATATTATCAAGAATTTCAAGTTCTATCATTTCCGTATCTGTTTTTTTAGAACTAACAGGATTTTGAATCGGTTCTACTTGAATTTCCGGTAATTGCTCTTTGTTTTCCGTGATATCTAAACTTATAATATTTTCATCATCCGTTTTTTTAGAACTAACAGGATTTTGAATCGGTTCTACTTGAATTTCCGGTAATTGCTCTTTGTTTTCCGTGATATCTAAACTTATAATATTTTCATCAATTTCTACAGGGCGTACTTCTGCCTCTTCTTTGACCGCTACTGCATTACTTTCTACTTCAGCTTCATTTTCTGCTACGGGGGTTAAAAATAACTCATTTTGTCCTTTTATATTATCTATAATATCAAAGAAGTTTTGAAATAACTCTTTTGAACTGTCAGCTTTTAGTGAACCAACCAGATTTTCAATTTCTTTTGGTAAATAAAGAGCAGTTGTTAGATGTTTTATGAAATTCAATGCATTATCTTTTATTTCAGTGTTATCACCCAGCAAATCATTTTTAAATTTATCTATTGAAGAGATATATTCATTTAAAAATGCTCTATAGTCACCCTCTGAGAGATGCATGCTTTGCGCAATTTCTGAAATGTTTAATGTTACGGGGTGGTTGATAAAATACTCTTGATCTTTTTTCGCAGACTTTTTTTGCTCTTCTTCTTTAGAATCAGTAGTTGATATATTTTCTGCTTTCGGTTTTTGCGTTATTGCTTGAATTTCAATTTTTGGTTGTTGTGCAGCTTCTTCTTTCGCAACTTCTTTGGGCTTTATATTTTGTGTTTGTATCTCTTTGCTTGCAGCTGTAGACTCTTGTTTGCTTATTGTTGTGGTTGAAAAATATGAATTTTCTATGATCCTATTCGCAAGAGGAGTTACCGGCTCAACTAAAACACTTTTACCGAACAGAGTGGCAAGCGGTGTAACTTTGATATCATACATCTTTACATCATCGTTTAAAGTAATGGTAATTTTGTTATAGTTTAAAGATATTTTAGCACTCCCAATACTGATCTTTTTATAAAGATCAACAAGGCTATTTGTGTCAAATAGTTTTAAGAACTCTAAATCCGAGGCCACAAGATCATTTGATTGATTTAAAATACAATACATTTATTAAACTCCTTATTTTTGTTCTTTTTCTAGCATTTCTTTGTAAACCGGTATAACAGCTTCTACTTCTGTAGAAAATGCAGGGCGCCGTACTGCGCTGTAACCTTTTATTTCACCATCTTCAATGATCGGAGTAATATGAGTATATACCCAGTAATATCTCCCGTCTTTTCTGAGGTTTTTTACTATACCTGACCACTCTTTGCCTTTGTGTAGTGTATCCCATAATTCCTTAAAGGCAGCGCGCGGCATATCCGGATGCCTAACGATATTGTGATTTTTGCCGACAAGCTCATCTTTTGTATATCCGGCTATCTCGCAAAATTTTCTATTGGTATAAGTAATAATGCCATTGAGGTCTGTCGAACTTATTATCAGCCCCTCATCAAATTTGTACTCTTCATCTATAGGTGTCGGTTTTTGCATTGCCATACTCTTTATCTAAAATTTCTAACTCTCAAGAATTATAACAAAATAAATAATAAAAGCTGCTATTTAATTGAATAAAATTTTTAAAATTTATTTTTAAGAATATTTGCCGTCTTTGCACCTACGATATCTTCAAGCTCTTTTTGTGTTGCTTGCTCTATTGCCTCAAAAGTACCAAAGTGATTTAAAAGTTTTTTTAAAGTCGCTTGACCGATGCCTTTTTTTTCCAATGTTTTACTTTGCAGCATTATTTTATTTTTCTTTTGTCTGTGAAAAGCGATAGCAAATCTATGCGCCTCATCCCTTAGTTTTTGTATAAAATGAAGCCGCTCATCCGTAGGAAGCAGGTTGAACTTATCATTTTTGGTATATATAATGTCTTTTGCGGATCCTTTTGCTCTATAAGCTTTTGTATCTATTTTTTCTTTTGAGATTGCTATGATATCTATATCTACCGCTCTATCTTTTAGCAGTTTAAGAGCAAGATTTAAAAGAGCGGCGCCACCGTCAAGTATCCATAGATTCGGCGGCGGGATCTCGTCAAAATTTTCTATTCTTCTTGTTAGCAGCTCTCTCATTTGAGCATATTCATCTTTGGCTTCTAGGATAAATCTTCTAAATTTACTCTTTACCCATTTGCCCTCACACCAAGTGACCATAGCGCCCACACTCGCATCTCCATGATGGTGTGAGTTATCAAAAACTTCTATATTTATAGGCAGCTCTTTTAATTCAAAAAGAGATCTTATTTTTTCTTCTATATCATCATTTTGGATCTTTGATCTTTGGGATAAAAGTTCTTTGGCATTAGAAACAGCAAGATTTATGATATTTTGTTTATAACCCGTCTTTGGTTTGACGATATTTATCTTTTTGCCTATCAGCTTAGAGATGAGATTTGACAAATCATCCATATCCTCGAAACTATCGGCTACGAGAATATCTTTTGGAATATCTGGCGTAGTCGGTTTATATAAATTCAATATAGCTCCGGTGTAGGCTTCATTAAGATCTAAAAAATCGTCAAACCTAAAAAAATTATAGTCGCTTGACACTACTTTTCCGTTTCTGATAAATAGTTTTACTATAATTCCCCGTGATGCTTCATTTAAGATGGCAATAGCATCACAATCTTGTAGTTTTGCAATGTCAAGCGTCGAATATATCGCAAGTGATTCAATCACTTTGCAGTTATCTCTGATCTTTGCCGCTTCTTCAAATCTTTCATTTTCGGCAAGGAAAAACATCTTGTTTTGCATTTCGGCTATCAGGATTTCTTTTTTTATAATACTCTCTTTTGCTATAGCAACTGTCTTATTGTATTCTTCTTTTGATATTTTGCCTTCACACGGAGCCGGGCATTTGCCTATCTGATAAAAAAGACAGGCTTTTTTTCCTTGTAGGCAGTTTTTCTTTTGAACAAGAGGATATGTTTCATAAAGTGTATCAAGAAGCACTTTTGCTCCGCTTGGAAATGGCCCATAGTATGTTATATGTTTTCCCTTTATGACTTTTCTGGTTATTTCAAATCTTGGAAAATCTTGAGATTCATCTATGCATATATAAGGATATGTTTTGTCATCACGAAGCAGTATATTGTATTTTGGTTTTAGCTGTTTTATGAGAGAATTTTCAAGTATTAAAGCATCTTCTTCGCTTTCAACTACTATATACTCCAATGAAACCGCCTCTTTTAGCATTTTTATGATTCTGGGATTTAGCGAGAAATTGGGCATAAATTCAGGCATGAATCTCCAATAACTTCTAACTCTATTTTTGAGGTTCTTAGCTTTACCGACATATAGAATTTTGCCGTTTTTGTCAAAATATTGGTAAACGCCTGCGCTTGACGGAAGAGTTTTTATCGTTGATTGCATTTTATATCTTGTTTGATTTTATCAAATATGGCTTTTAGGTCATCATCTATATTTTCAGTATCAAATTGACCGCTCGATAACTCTTCGTAATACGGTATAGTTTCGTTTTGTTTCTCTGCTTGTAAGTTTTGGATATTGAAGTTGCTTATAAATGTTGTTATCTTAGTAATATCTGAAAAATTACATAATGGGTCGTATTTTGAAATATCTTTTAATAAACTTTTTAATAAATCTCTGTTATTATCAATTTCTATTTTAAAACCGGGATGAGATAATGCTATCAGCAAAGTGTTATTTTTGGCGGTTATATAGTTTATGGCATTTTTAAATCTCGGAGGCAATAGAGAGATAAATTTGCTATAGCATGAAAATTTGACAAAGGGGGCAAACTGATGTTGCCTAGTAAGCGCAAAAAAATAGTTTCCAATTGTTTTCATATTATAATTATAACATCAATTTACGCATTTTTAATGATGGGATGCGGCTATAAAACACCTCCAAAATATATCTCACAAAATGATTTAAAATATAAACAGGAAAAATAATGCAAAAATACGATGTTATTATAATAGGAGCAGGAATTGCCGGACTTTATGCCGCCATGAATATACCAAAAGAGAAAAAAGTTTTAGTTCTTTGCAAAGATATACCGTGGGAGTGCAATACATTCTATGCTCAAGGCGGAATGGTTACCGCATTGAACAAAGATGATATTGCCGCTCATGTTGAAGATACGATAAATGCCGGGGCTCATCATAATTTAAAAAGAGTTGTGCAGATACTATCTGAGACATCACTTGAAACTACTGCAGATATTATAAAAAGAGGCATGCACTTTGATACTGACAGCAGCGGTAATTTGCTATATACAAAAGAGGCGGCTCATTCTAAAGCAAGAATAATACACGCCGGCGGAGATGCAACAGGCAGGTATCTTCATCATTTTATGATGACGCAAAATCCCCATCTATTAGAACAAAATATGCTTGTTTACGATCTGCTTATAGAGGATGGCAG
Source organism: Sulfurovum sp. (assembly GCA_020721775.1). Classification (GTDB taxonomy): domain Bacteria; phylum Campylobacterota; class Campylobacteria; order Campylobacterales; family Sulfurovaceae; genus BN30871. The sequence continues at coordinate 2,778 of DYLZ01000033.1, read as the reverse complement.
ATGTTATGGAGTTAGAGCAATGTCGAGCTACAAACCTGTAACCATATATGCAGATAATGTAATAATAGCAAGCGGAGGGGTAGGATCGCTTTATGAGTATAATACAAATTCAAGAACCGTAAGCGCTGATATACACGGTATATGCGCAGAAAAGGGAATTGCTCTAAAAGATATGGAGTTCATGCAGTTTCATCCGACCGTATTTGTCAAAACACCGTTTGCCAGAAAATTTTTGCTTACCGAAGCTCTTAGAGGCGAAGGCGCTCATGTGGTTGACGAGGATGGAAAAAGATTTTTGTTTGATTATGATGAGCGCGGAGAGCTTGCAAGTCGCGATATAGTCTCAAGAAGTATATTTGCGCATAAAAGAAAAACAAACAAAGAAGTTTACCTTGACCTATCTATGTTTACGCCAAAAGCATTCAAAAAAAGATTTCCAAATATAACTCATACTTTTTCATCACTTGGATTTAATTTGCCAAAAGACAGGGTACCTATTTCTCCCGCATTTCACTATGCAAACGGCGGGATCGCATGCAATAGTCATGGAGTAGTGCCGGGTATCGAAGGATTATATGTTATAGGAGAAGCGGCTAGAACCGGAGTACATGGCGCAAATAGACTTGCTTCAAATTCCCTTCTTGAAGGGGTTGTGTTTGCAAAAAGAGCAGTTGATCATATGCTATCCAAAGATCTGCATATTACTAAAATACCTAAATTTGACAAAGATTATGATACGGTGCTGCATAAAGATAATGATAAAGAGTATAAACAAAAACTAAGAAAAATTATGTGGGAAGAGGTCGGCATCATTAGAACCACCAAGGGATTGCATCGTGCCAGAAATCTTATATATGATATGAAAAACCGTGAAATAGGCAGGCTTTTACAGCTTAGGCTAAATACTGCCTCGGCTATTGTAGATGCCGCTTTAGCAAGAAAAGAATCGCTCGGAACGCATTATATCGAGGATGATGATCAGGATATTTAAAAACAAACAAAAAGCGATATTTGTATATAATGGCATATAATTAATATGCAGGATAATATATGAAAAATGTACCGATAGTGATACTGGATTTTGGGTCTCAATATACCCAGCTCATAGCAAGAAAACTTAGAGAAAGCGGGGTGTATTGTGAAGTAGTTCCATTTAGAGAAGATATAGAATCTATAAGATCAAAAAAACCGCAAGGTATCATTCTCTCCGGCGGTCCGGCAAGTGTATATGCTCCTGATGCATATAAACCAAATGAAGGCATTTGGGACTTAGGGCTTCCGATTCTTGGTATTTGCTATGGGATGCAGCTTATTACTCAGCATTTTGGCGGTGAAGTGGTTCCTGCCGATCATCATGAATATGGTAAGGCAAAATTAAATATAAAAAAAGCCTCTCCTATATTTGACGGAATTGATAATAATTCGATAGTATGGATGAGCCATGGAGATAAAGCTCTTAGTATTCCGCAAGGCTTTACCGCTATCGGAGAGAGTGAAAATTCACCGTTTGCCGCCATATCAAATGAAGAAGCCAATATCTATGCTTTTCAATTTCACCCGGAAGTTCATCATTCCGAGCAAGGCGTAAAATTACTTAAAAATTTTGCTAAACGAATATGCGGATGTGAAAACACATGGAATATGGGATCTTTCGCAAAAGAGAAAATCGCTGAGATTCAAAAACAAGTAGGAAACAAAAAAGTTCTTTGTAGCGTAAGCGGCGGTGTTGACAGCTCTGTTGTTGCGGCGCTTTTGCATGAAGCATTGCCAAAAGAGCAGCTTGTATGTGTGTTTGTAGATCAAGGATTGCTTAGAAAAGACGAAGCTGAGCAAGTGCAAAATATGTTTAAAATGTTAGATATTGATCTCATTACCATAGATGCAAGAGATGAGTTTTTGAATAAATTAAAAGGTGTAACAGAGCCTGAGAGAAAAAGAAAGATTATAGGCGAAACATTTATAGAAGTATTTGACAAAGAGGCAAAAAAACATACAGATGTTTCATTTTTGGCTCAAGGAACGCTTTATACTGATGTTATAGAATCTGTTTCAGTTAAAGGACCAAGTAAAACTATCAAGTCGCATCACAATGTAGGAGGACTTCCTGATTGGATGACATTTGAGCTTATTGAACCTTTAAGAGAGATATTTAAAGATGAGGTTAGAATACTAGGTCTTGAGCTTGGATTACCAAAAGATATGATAAACCGCCATCCGTTCCCCGGTCCCGGACTTGCTATCAGAATAATGGGAGAGGTAAATGAGGATGCGCTTAGATTGGTGCGAGAAAGTGATGCCATCATGCAAAGTGAGCTTAAATCATCCGGATATTACGACAAAGTTTGGCAGGCATTTACAGTTCTGCTTAATGTAAGCTCCGTGGGTGTTATGGGCGATAATCGTACATATGGCAATACGGTATGTGTGAGAATGGTAGAATCCGTTGATGGTATGACGGCAACTTTTGCGCATATTCCGCATGATATTTTAGAGAGCATAAGCAGAAGAATTATCAACGAGATAGATGGAATAAACCGAGTAGTGTATGATATAAGTTCAAAGCCGCCGGCAACGATCGAGTGGGAATAGTTTAGCTTATTTCACTTCATCTGCACGATGCTCAAATCAGTCACATACTAATATGTATGCTCCTTTTTGAGCATCGCATATCTAAAGCAAACTAAGCCAAACTTTTATTGTCATCGCGAGCGAAGCGCGGCGATCTATTTTTTATGGATTGCTTCGTCGTAAACTCCTCGCAATGACAACCACCCACAC
>DYLZ01000032.1 GCA_020721775.1 Sulfurovum sp. | reverse complement strand
AATGAAACACAAAAAAGAGATCTAGAAATGTTAATTGATATAGATATAGAAACGATCAAGGCGCATAATGGTTCGCTGGGCGCTCAAGACTCTGAAAATAAAAACGGCAGCTTATACGACACAAAATATCCTCCTCTTTCTGATATATTTCATAGATTTCAAAATCTTGCGCTATTTCATGTTGACGACAAAAATTATACACTTCATAAATCTGCTGCGAATTGGATGCATAGAATATCAAACTTTGGATATAAAGATATAGAAATTTTAAAAATTTCAAAATATATTCAAAGACTGAAAGAAAACAAACAAATCGATGAAGCAATTCAGCTTACTCTTATTTGCGGCGCGACAGAATCGAGTTTGGGAAAATTGATATTTGCAAGGGAACTATACAAAGGCGACATATTTGAAAAAGATCATATAAAAGCATGCGAAATGACGAAAGAATTGGCACTTCTTGATTACCCTGAAGCCTTATGCGATCTCGGTCAATATTGCGAATATGGTATCGGGACAAAGAAAAATTTTGAATATGCCTTGCATTTTTATAAAAAAGCCAATGATCTTGGGCTTGAGAGAGCAAAAAATCTATACAAAAACCTAAAAAGAAAAAGAGGACTTTTCTCATTTTTGCTTAAAAGCGATAATTAGTTAAATTAAAGTTTTTCTACTATTGCATTATAGATTGTGTCAAATATCGTATCAATTTCATCTTTAGTTATAATAAATGGAGGCATAACATATATAGTGTTGCCTAGCGGCCGCACTAAAACTCCTCTGGATAATGCATATTCATAAATTTTCAATCCTACTCTTTTTTTCACATCAATTTCCGTAAGTTCAATTACCGCTATCATTCCTAAAATTCTACAATTTTTTACATTTTTTAAATTATCAAATCTAGCCATATTTTTTTTCATATGCCTGCTTAATTCTACATTTTTTTCAATAGTATTTTCTTTTTCAAAGATTTCCAAAGTAGCAATAGCGGCTGTACATGCCAAGGTATTTCCGGTATAACTGTGTGAATGCAAAAAAGCTTTAAATTCATTATAGTCGCAATAGAATGCATTGTAAACATTGTCTGTTGTCATCACGACCGATAGCGGAAGATACCCGCCCGTAAGACCTTTTGACAAAGTCATAAAGTCAGGCTCGATTTTAGCATATTCGCATGCAAACATTTTGCCCGTTCTGCCAAAACCTGTCATTATTTCATCAACGATCAAATGAATGCCGTATTTTTTTGTCAGTTCTCTAGCCCCTCTTAAATACTCCTCATGATACATATGCATACCGCCCGCCCCTTGCACGAGAGGCTCAACAATAAAAGCGGAGATACTACTGCCGTCTTTTTTCAAAATATTTTCTAATGACAAAAGCGCATCATTGGCTGACTGTAATGTCTGATCTTTTGGTACAGGAGTTTGAATGCACTTTAGCAAAAGCGGTTTATATGTTTTTTTATACAATTCAACATCGCCGACGCTTAAAGCTCCTATCGTTTCTCCGTGATAACTATTGGAAAGAGATAAAAACAGTGTTCGTTTATCATTGACATTAAGATGATAGTGATAACTCATTTTAAGTGCAATTTCAACAGCGCTTGAGCCGTTATCTGCATAAAATACCTTATTCAATCCATCAGGAGTAATTTTGACTAATTTCTCAGCTAGATCAATAGCCGGTTTATGTGTAAATCCGGCCAAAATAACATGTTCAAGCAAATCTAATTGATCTTTTATCTTATTATTGATATATTCATTTGAATGCCCAAAGATATTTACCCACCAGCTACTGATGGCATCTATGTATTTATTGCCGTCAAAATCATATAAATATACGCCTTTAGCGTTTTTTATCGGGATTATAGGTATCTGCTCATGATCTTTCATTTGAGTACATGGATGCCAAATGTAATTAATATCCTTTTGCATTAATTCTTTGTTTGAAAATTCCATAAAACTCCTGCTTAAAATCAAAAATCAAAACATTTCAATTGCACTTAATGACAAGTTGACTAAAATATTATATATTTTTTTAAATTGAAGGTAGATAAAAAATGATAAATTGGATGCAAAAGCACAATAGATATTTAGTTTGGACCATTTGGATCGCAACTATTGCTTTTATAGGAGCAGGCTTTGTCGGATGGGGAGATTATAATATCGGTTTCAAAGGCGACAAGATCGCAAAAGTAGGTGAAGTAGAAATTGACAAATACAGATACCAAATGGCTTACAAATCTCTTTATGATGCATACAACCAACAGCTGCAAGGCACACTTGATGACAAAAAAGCAAAAGAGATAGGAATAGAAAAACAGGCATTTGAAATTGTCAAAACACAAGCCCTTATGCTTAATCTTGCCAAAGAGTATGGCATAAAAGCAAGCGACAACGAAGTAGCAAAAAAATTACGATCAATAGAAGGATTTCAAACTGCCGGTAAATTTGACAAGAAAGTCTACGATCAATATCTATCTTCACAAGGTCTTAAGGCAAAAATCTTTGAAGATATTCTAAAAGACGATATTATTGTAAATAAATTGACAACGCTTCTAAAAACAAATTCATTAAATGCGGAAGACAAAGCGGTTGCTATGCCGCTTGATATTTCAGATGAAGTATCATTGACCATACTAACGCCAAATGATGTCAAAATAGCAATAGACGAAGAGAAGATAAAAAAATACTGGTTAAGCAACAAGAATAAATATCAAAATCCAAAAAAATTCAATGTCGAAATTGTATGGACAGCAACAGATAATATAGAGGTTACGCCCAAAGAAATAGAAGATTTTTATAAAGCCAATACAAATAAATATAGTGGTCAAAATGGTGAAAAGTTATCAATTGATATGATAAAACCTTTTATAATATCTGAAATTCAAAAAGTAAAAGGAGAAAAAATTGCGCAAAGAGCCTATATAGATTTTAAAAAATCAAAAATCAAATCGGAGCAGACATTGGTCATAGCTGATAAAGACCCGACTGTTCCAAAAGAACTTATAGCAGAACTTCAAAGTGCGAAAGCGGGTGACTTTATAAAACCTAAACTTTTAGGTAATAGGTATGCCGCTATTAAACTTATTTCTATCACAGAGCCCAAACCAATGACTTTTGAAGAAGCAAAAAAGTATATTACAAATGACTATACAAAACAAGAGCAATTAACTAATTTACAAAAATTAGCCCAAGAAAAACTCAAAAGTATTGACAATAAAACGGCTCAAAATACAATTCAAATCAATATTAACGAAAACAAAAATATATTGACACTTAGTAACGAAGAAAGTTTGCAATTTTTACAAAAACTATTGACATCAAAAAAAGAACGAGGTATAATCAAATTATCGGACAAGGTGGTAGTTTATAGAATTATCTCACAAAAAATATCCCAAAATGGTCAAAAGGATTTGTTTTTGATTAATCAAAGCGTAAGTCAACTTAAAAATAAAGTTTTAGAGAACGGTTTACTAAATGCGCTAAATAAACAATACAGTACGAAAATTTATTCAAAAGGGATGGATCTTGAATAAAAATATTCTTGCGATCGATATCGGTTCAACAAAAATTTGCGCAATTATCGCCGAGAAACTTGACAATGATCAACTGCAAATCCTAGGTCACGGTATAGTAAAATCTTATGGAATAAAAAAAGGTTCTATTGTCAATATCGAACTTGCGTCAAAAGCGATAAAAAAAGCCGTAAGCGATGCAAAAAGAATTGCCGGAAGCAATATTGACACTGCTATCGTTTCTATCTCAAATTCATACACAAAAAGTATCAACTCAAGCGGAATAGTCAATATTCCTCATAAAGATATAGGTATAAAAGAGATACACAGAGTTTTAAATACCGCTCTTTATAATGCAAATGTTCCCAACGAATACGAGATCATACATGTTCTTCCTTATAATTTCAAAGTGGATGATCAAAATTTCGTAGAAGATCCTTACGGCATGAATGCAACAAGACTTGAAGCCGAAGTAAATATCATAATGACTCAAAAGTCAAATTTATCCAATCTAAAAAAAGCGGTAAAATCTGCCGGTATCGATATAGAAGATATAGTTATGAACGGCTATGCTTCTTCGATCGCAACTATCAATAGCGATGACAAAGAACTTGGAGTTGCCATAATAGATCTAGGCGGACAAACCAGCACATTGACAGTATATACCGGAAATGCAATAAGACACAGTGATTTTTTTGGAATAGGCTCTAACCATATAACAAGCGATCTATCGATTGCTCTTCATACGCCGTTGAATATTGCCGAAGAGATAAAATTGCAATACGGCGACTTAACGGATACATCAATGGATTCCGTGGAACTTCCTATTATTGGCAATGATGATAAAAAGAGCTTAGTCTCTTTGGACATCATAAGAGATGTAATATTGGCAAGAATCGAAGAAACATTGTTAATATTAGATAAAATGTTTGAAAAAAGCGGGCTAAAAGAAAAAGTTGGATCCGGAGTAATATTAACCGGCGGCGGTACAAATCTAAAAGGAATTAGGGATTTAGCGCAGTCAATTTTTTCTAATATGCCAGTTAGGATCATTTCTCCGAATATAAGTAATATAAAAGGAATGTTTGAAGAGTTGAAAAATCCTGCTTTCTCTTCTGTTATCGGTCTTCTACGATATAAAAACGGCGAACATGCAGAATACGAGATTAACTATTCTCAAAATCTGCTTCATAATAAAAAAGATGAGGAAGAGAATTTAAAAGATATAAAAATTTCTGCTCAAACAGAGTATATCACAAAAGAAGACAATCGTTTTTCAACTTCAAGAATCCAAGAAAATGAAAAAATTTCATTGGAAGATATGACCAAAGCAGACAAGCATAGCAACAATCAAGTAAACAAGGTTGTAACTTGGTTAAAACAGTTATTTTAACAAAAGAAAGGAGAGAAGATGGAAGCTTTTGAAATTGATGTAGTTGAAACAAAATACTGCACTACGGGTGCGAAGATCAAAGTGATCGGTGTTGGTGGCGGTGGCGGAAACATGATAAATCATATGATCAAAGAAGGAGTCAAAGGCATTGATTTGATCGTAGCAAATACGGACGGTCAAGCACTAGAAAGCTCTTTGGCACCATATAAAGTTAAACTGGGTGTTAATACCACAGGAGGGCAAGGTGCCGGAATGATTCCTGAAAAAGGCAGAGAAGCTGCGCTGGAAAGCTATGAAGAGCTAAGAAGTATCCTAAAAGGCTCTGATATGGTATTTATCTCTGCAGGTCTTGGCGGAGGCACAGGAACAGGTGCTGCTCCTGTTGTTGCCCAAGTAGCTAAAGAGGTTGGCGCGCTAACTGTATCTGTTGTTACTACCCCTTTTAAATTTGAAGGTAAAAAAAGATCTCTTCTTTCAAAAGAAGGGTTGGAAGAACTTAAACGAGAAAGTGACTCTATTATTGTCATTCCAAATGAAAAACTATTATCGATCGTTGAAAAAAATCTTGGTCTAAAAGAGAGTTTCAAACTAGTTGATGACATTCTTGCGCAAGCAGTAAGCGGCATATCAAATGTTATTATATCCAATGGTGCAAATGATATAAATCTGGACTTTGCGGACATCAAAACTGTAATGAGTCACAGAGGCATGGCATTAATGGGAACTGGTAAAGCAAGCGGCGAAAATGCAGCTTATGAAGCGGCAAAGGCTGCGATCGAATCTCCGCTTTTAGATAACATCTCGATCGATGGTGCGAAAGGTGTATTGGTTCATTTTTATATGCATCCCGACTATCCATTGATGGAAATATCAGAAGCTATGGAAATAATACAAGAAAACGCAGATGCTGATGCATATGTTATTTTTGGAACAACGACAGATGCATCATATGCGACAGATGAAATAAAAATTACTGTAATTGCGACAGGTTTTGAAGAAAAAACCAAAACTCACTTGACTACAGATAAAAAAGTAGAGCCGCAAACACTTTTAAACTCACAAACAAATGGAACCAATATACATAGAAACTCAAGTAAAATTGTAAACGGTTACAATTTAGATGATGACGACTTGTATAATATTCCTACTTTCTTAAGAAAGCAAATGGATTAAAAAAATAAAAAACTTCCTCTTTCCTCTTATCCCATTTTGGGATAATTTGATATAATTTCAAATCTTTACAAAGGGTTTAAATGAAATATATCAAAACATTTTCAAATACTATTTTAAGCACAACCGGTTTAGCAATATTACTCGCATCCGGAGTCACAGGATGTCAAGATCAAAATCAAGAACAAGAAAATAGTTCGGAAGAGAATCAAAAAAAATGGCGCATTTGTCATAATAGAAGAGATAGAAAAAGGCAAATACAAAATAAAAGATGAATATCCGTCTGATGAAACAAGAATTATTTTGCAAGAGCTAAATGGTACAGAGAAGGTTCTAACAAAAGAAGAGATGGATAAATTGGTAAAAGACGAGGGTGCCAAAATAGATAATAATACTTCAAATCTGACAAATCCGAACAATAGTGAGATATTAAACGGGGGTATGAGTTTAGGTGAAGCTATACTAGCCAGCGCTGCCGGAGCTATTATCGGCTCATGGATAGGAAGCAAACTTTTTGGAAACCAAAATTATCAGCAAAATAGACAAGCCGGTTATAAAACGCCATCGACATACTCCAGAAGCGTTGAAAACTTCAATAAAAAAACAAGCGTTAATGATAAAAGTAAAAATTCTAGAAGCGGCTTTTTTGGCTCAAGCAGTAGTTCATCATCCAAGAGCAGCGGCTTTTTTGGCGGATAAATATGATTGAATTGCGACAAGTTAAAGACATTGATAAAAAATATTTAGAATCGCTTGGTTTTTTTTGGCATACAGACAGCGATAACAGCAGCTATATATCAAATGAAATAATTGAAATTTCAGAGCAAGAGGCTCTATCTTTTGAAAATGCGGCAAATGAACTTTACGATATGTTTATAAAAGCAGGACAATATATCATAGATAATAATCTTTTTCATGATATAGGCATACCGTTCAATCTTGTAAACACTATAAAGCTATCTTGGGAAAATGATGTTCATTGGCATTTATATGGAAGATTTGATTTTGCAGGCGGAATTGACGGTTTACCCATAAAACTACTTGAATTCAATGCAGATACACCAACATCACTATTTGAAACTGCAATTATTCAATGGGCGATACTTAAATATAACGGTTTACAAGAAAATTTACAATTTAACGGCATATATGAAGCGCTTATAGATAATTTCAAAAGAATTGTAACTTTAGATAGAGGCATTGATAATTTTGATCATCTTTATGAGGGATGGAAATTTTTATTCACATCCATTAGGGGCAACATCGAAGAAGAAAACACAGTGAGGTTATTGCAGCATATTTCCTCAAAAGCCGGTTTTAAAACCAAGTTCGCATTTGCAGACGAGATAGATTTTTCCAAAGAAGACGGCATTGTTTTTGAAAATGAAAACTATGAACTTTGGTTCAAGCTTATTCCATGGGAAATGATAGCCATAGAAGAACCGGACCTTGCTATGCTGATAGAGCAGATAATACAAAATGAAAAAGCGATAATCTTCAATCCTGCATATACACTGCTTTTTCAAAGTAAAGGTATCATGAAAATATTATGGGATCTTTATCCAAATCATCCTTTACTTTTAAAAACAAGTTTTGAGCCGATCGCAAACAAAAAATATGTAAAAAAACCTATATTCGGAAGAGAGGGCGGAAATGTTTCTATTGTGGATAATGGCGGCGTTATATTAAAATCAAATGGCGGCGAATATAAAAACTATAAAATGGTTTATCAAGAATATGCACAGTTGGCAAAAGATAAATATGACAATAGCTATCAAGCCGGCGTATTTTATGCTTACGAAGCATGCGGCTTAGGTTTTAGAAAAGGCGGGGAAATAATAGATAACTATTCAAAATTTGTCGGTCATATTATAAAATAATTGATTTTATTGGGCTTTGAACTTCTTTTTTTCTTCAAATCTCAATATATTTAACTCTATAAAAAAGAAACATATTATCCATAAAAATGCATCATAAAAATTAAAAAACTCTCCATTTATCAACCACAATACTGCCACTATAAAAAGAATACAATAAAGTATTTTTTTTAATATATTTCTTATAATCCATTCTAATCTATAATATTTACCCGGAAAATAAACATCATATTCAATCAAAATAACGACCAATAGCCAAGTGATAGTATTGTACATATCAAGTTTGCCGTTTTTTTTAATATACTCAGGTATCATATAATAATAAGCGCTATAGATAATAAATATATATGCTATAATCGTTAATACAAAGATCATTCTATTTTTATGTACTGAAATATACGGTTTATTTAATTGAGCTGTTTCCCATTCAAACATTATAAGCAAAATTAGCCATGCCAAAGATTCTATACCTTCTACAATTGTTCGAGTTTTAAAAAATAATATCATATTGATAAACAATAGAAAATACACGCTCCATTTGAAATATGGATATGCTTTGGCTATTATTGAGTTATTTGAAAATACAAACAATATTTACATTCCATTACTACAATCTATGCTTATGATTTTTTTGGTATCAAGATTGAATGCTGTCAATTTTCCACCCCAAACGCATCCGGTATCTAACGCAATAACATTATCGTCTTTATAAAATCCTAAAGTTGACCAGTGTCCAAACAGTATCTTTTTATCTATATTTTTTCTATTTTCAAGCTTGAACCAAGGTTTTGTTTTTTCTAAAATTTCATCATCTATCGGACAACTTTTATTTTCTAATTCCAAACTACCGTCTAAAAAACAATACCTCATCCTAATAAACGAACTAAGCGCATAATCTTCATTATCAGTTGGTGATTTATTGTAACTTTGAATACAGTTTTTATTTTTTAATTTATCAGTTAACCATTTTTTTGCATTATTGCTTTGCAGTTTTTCCTGCAAAATATCATTCCACATCTTAGCATCATCCAAATCAAATAATGGCGCGATTCCTGCGTGAGACATGCAATAGTTGCTATTTTTATCAATATATAAAAATGGAAGCGCTCTCAGCCACTCAATATATTCATCTACTTTTGAAGATTTAAGTATCGGCTCTATAAAAACATTTGTTTTTTTTATACCGTAATATGCTGCGATAAGAGATATATCATGATTGCCCAAAACTACTTTAATGCTATCTTTGTGCATATAAACATATTCCAGCGTCTCAATGGAATTATTTCCGCGATTAACCAAATCTCCAACAAGCCAAAGCTCATCATTGCTTGGATCAAAGTTGATCTTTTCAAGCAATGCCATAAAAGAATCAAAACATCCTTGCAGATCGCCGATAGCCCATCTCATATTTTTAGCAGCTCTTTGTATTTTTCAATTTTTTGCGCAAGCGACATCTTGGCATATGCAGCTGATGGTGAGGGCAAATAACATCTATCTATATCAAGATATCCAAAATGATATTCAAAAAGAGCCTGTGACTTTTTGCCTGTAAAGGCGATTTTTGTTATGTTTGGATAAAGTTCTAAAAACCCTGCTATATCATTTACATTTTCATTTTCTATAGAACTGTCAAGTGAATTTTCTCTATTACAGCTTTTTATCATATCCCAAAGCGCAATTTTATTCTCTTTTAGAAGCCATATCTTTTGATCTCTGTTGTTTGCAGGATAATTGGTAATTTCTGACATGATCTTCCAAAATTGATTTTGAGGATGAGCATAATAAAATCCATTCTCGAAAGATTTGATACTAGGAAAAGAACCGAGTATTAAAACTTTAGAATCTTTAAAAACTATAGGATCGAAAGGATGTACGACTTCTATCATTCTTATTTAAGAGCTTTACTGTAATTTCTCACCAATACCACAAGAAGTCCAAAAGCATAAATTTTAAAATTTATCTCAGAGCCCTTATGGGTATTGATAAAAGCTTGCGTTTTCGTCATCTCTTCTCCTGCTTGTTGCATTAAAACAATATCCGGTATATAATAATATGAAAACATTAAACCGGTAGCAATAACCAAAAAAGCGCCTATCAAGGTCAGTGTATCCCGTTCTCCCATTTTATATTTATATCCTTCATATAAAGCTACAAATACAACACTAAGTGTTACAATGTAAGATAGTTTTATAAAATTTTGAGTCATTATCATTCCCTCTTGATATTTAGAGAGAATTTCTGTTCCAAATATATTTTCTGTATTAAAAACAACAGGGGCAACTACAACTCCTGCATATACAGATGCACCAAGAACTGATGCTAAAAATATAAAATATATCATTGTAATATTTTTAAAAATTGTTGGCATTTTTTTCCTTTAAAATTTTACTATAAATCCTCTGTCCAATCTAGCTAGATCGGTATAGAATTTTACACTATTTACATTAATTTGCTTTAAATATTCATTAATGGAGTATTTTTGGTCATAGCCCATTTCACATGCTAAAAATTTTACTTTTTTTATTTTAGCCAAATCAATTATCTCTTTTAATAGCTCATCTCCGACAACACCGCCAAAAAGCGCCTCTTTTGGCTCAAAATCAATAATGTTTTTACTTAGTATGAAATCATTTGCTATATATGGGGGATTGCTTACTATCATATCAAGATCAGCTTCCACATCATCAAGTAAATTTGTATGAATTAATTTTATTTGATCCTTTAACCCAAAATGTTCAATATTTTTTTTAGCGATCTCTAGAGCGCTTTTGGATATATCCGTTGAGATTATTTTAAGGTTTGGAAATTTTCTGGCAAGTACGATAGAAATTGCGCCGCTTCCTATTCCTATCTCAGCAATAGTCGTTATTTTTTCTTGCTCGATTATGCGAGAAACCTCATCTATTAAAATTTCTGTTTCCGGACGAGGAATAAAAACACCCTGCTCCACAAACAGATCTATATCATAAAAACTTGCGCTATTTACTATATACTCATAAGGCTCACTATTTTTACGCCTCTGTACAATTGCTTTAAACATTTCAATATTTTCAACATCACTCTCTTCGTTTAAAAACAGAAAAACCTTTTGGCAATTTAAGTGATGACAAAGAAGCAACTCGGCTTCAAATATCGGTCTTTCGCAAATTAGTGCCAATTCATTTGATGCCCAAAGAATAGCTTCTTTTATATTCATTGTTTTATAAAATCCGTAATTTTAAATATATCATTGTTCTCTTCATTTTCATTATACCCTAGTGCTTTAAGCCTCTCTAGGATTGGCGGATGGGAATAGTAGAAAAAAATATATATGGGATGTGAACGCGGAAAAGATTTATTCTCTTTAACCAATTTTAAAAGTGCAGATGAGAGATTATCTTTACTGCTCATACTGCTGCCGTATTCATCGGCTTTATACTCATGTTTACGGCTAAAAAAACTTATTATCGGCATCCAGACAAAAGTCACAAGAGGCAATACCATCAGCATAAATGTCAGTTTAACTCCGGCAATAGGAGCTGTATGCATTTGACTAAAAATATTTTCAGGCAAATTTCCAAGCATAAAAAAGATTATAAACATAAGAATGGTCATAAGAATAATATTTTTCCAAATATCACCATGTTTAAAATGTCCAAGCTCATGACCAAGAACCGCTAAAAGTTCATTATGGTTGAGTTTTTCTAGCAATGTATCAAAAAGAACCACTCTTTTACTTTTGCCCAAGCCTCCGAAATAAGCATTTAGCCTACTGTCCCTTTTACTTGCGTCCATGACAAAAATACCGTTTGCCTTCATGCCGGATCTTTCCATAAGGGCTTCTATTTTTATCCTTAGTTCTTGGTCGGCAAGCGGCGAGAATTTATTGAATATCGGCGCTATTATGGTCGGATATATAAAATTGATGAGCAAAACAAGGATTATAACGAAAATAAATGCATAAAACCACCACAATTCAAAACTATTTACTATCCAAACAAGCAATGATATAATGCCGAGACCCAATGTCAAAAACAATGAAATATTTTTTATTTGATCGATTAAAAAAATCTTTGGTGTTGTTTGTGTAAAACCGTATTTTTTATCTACAACAAAAGTTTGGTATATAGACATAGGTAAAGTTAATATATAGTCTATTGCAAAATATCCTACCATAAAAAGCAGACTTTGTTTAAAGGAAGTATCAAATATATCACTTGAAATTTCATATAAAAATCCAAACCCGAAAATAACCCACCATAAAAAAAGAAGATATTCTAAAAAATGTGAAAATAGTGATATTTTTTCTTTTTCGATAGAATAATTTGCAGCTGCTCTATATTCGTCCATTCCCATTAATACAGGTTCTTTATCTCTTTTGGATATTATAAACCCTAGCTGCATTACTGAAATATAAACTTTTAAAGCAGTATATATAGAAAAGAGCGCGATCAACACTTCAAGCATTAAATAGCCTTTTTTATTTGAAATATACCGAGTTTGGCTTAAAAGTCTCTTTTGTGTATAATGCGAAAAAAATTAGGAGATTTTTTGGCTTTAATTGATTTGTTTGGAATTAAAAAACAGTATGATCTCAAAATCTTGCTTGATGATGTAGATTTTCATCTAAATGATGGTGAAAGAGTTGCAATAGTAGGACAAAATGGGTGTGGCAAATCCACACTAATGAAGATCATATCCTCCGAAGAAGAGCCAAATGACGGTAAAAAGGTCATAAACGGAAATATCCAAATAGAGATACTTTCCCAAAACCCAAAATTCAAATCAAATGTTACAACAAAAGAAGCCATAGAGCTTGAACTCACCGAACTCTATAATGCAAAAAAAGAGTATGATGAGATCAGTTTAAAATTGGCAGATGACTTCGATAACAAAGAACTGCTTGAAAAACATTCACACCTTGCAAATTTTTTAGACCATCATAACGCTTGGAGTTTGGATGATAAGATAGAAAGAGTTTTAAGAGAGTTTCATCTAAAAGAGTACGAAAATAGGCTTGTCTATTCTCTTTCAGGCGGAGAACAAAGAAGGGTAGCCTTAGCCGGATTGATACTAAAAAAACCTGATATACTGCTTCTAGACGAGCCTACCAATCATCTTGATGTGTATATGGTTGAATTTTTAGAGGAAATGCTATTAAAAGAAAAATTTACGCTTCTTTTTATATCGCATGACAGATATTTTATAGACAATATTGCCACGAGGGTTATTGAGATAGAAAATCATAAGCTTGTTAGCTACAATGGAGGCTATCAAAATTTTTTACACTTAAAAGAACAGAGACTAAAATCACTTCAAAAAGGTCATGAAAATCTATTAAAACTCTTAAAGCAAGAAGAAGAGTGGCTATCAAAAAGCGTAAGAGCAAGAGAAAAAAGAAATCAAGGAAGAAAGAGAAGAGTTTTTGAACTTAGAGATAAAGCCAAGTCAAATCCATCGCTCATAAGAAAGATCACTCTCGAGCTGGAACGAGAAAAAAAACACTTCAACAGAGAAGATGGTGTATCAAGAAAAAAAATGCTGTTTGAACTCCATAATATTTCATACTCTCTTCCGGATAGAAGAGTTATTGAGAATTTTAGCTATAGAATACTTCAGCGTGACAAGATAGCGATAGTTGGGCCAAACGGAGCCGGAAAATCAACGCTTATAAAGCTGATATTGGGAAAACTTGAGGTAGATAGCGGAAGTATAGATAGGGGTGATTTTACTATAGGTTACTTTGATCAACACAGAGATATGTTAAACGACGAGCATACTCTTATAGAAACATTTTGTCCAAATGGAGGCGATACGATCGAAGTAAACGGCCATAATATGCATGTATATGGATATTTAAAAAGCTTTCTTTTTCCAAAAGAGTATTTAACTCAAAAAATAGGAATGCTTAGCGGTGGAGAAAAAAATAGAGTAGCTCTTGCGCTATTATTAGCTAAGAAGGTTGATTGTCTTATTTTAGATGAGCCTACAAACGATCTTGATATCCAAACTATTACTATTTTAGAAGAACAACTAATAAATTTTAGTGGAGCTTTGATCGTAGTTTCTCATGATAGATATTTTGTCGATAAAGTTGCTTCGAAACTTTTAATACTAAAAGGAGACGGCAGTATAGAGGAATCATACCAACCTTATAGCGAATATCTTGCTATTGAAAAAGAGATAAAAGAGCTTGATTCTCTTGATAAAGAGATAGCAAAGCCGAATGAAAAAGTACAAAAAAATGAAATCAAGATCAAAACAAAAAACAAACTAAGCTATAAGGAACAAAGAGATTTTGACTCCTTGCCAAAAGAGCTTGAAGATCTTGAAGCCAAACTTGATGAAGTTAGAAAATGCTTAAGCAACCCTGACTGCTATGGACAAAAAGGACTAAAAGAGCTTACGGAAGTATTGGAAATTACACAAAATTTATATGATGAAAAAAGTGAGAAGTACCTAGAGCTTTGGGAACTTTATGAGTCTTTAAATAGTTGAACTACCAATATATCACAACGTTTCTTCTCCCCCATCTAAGAGCTTTAGCTCTATCAAGCCCCATATAGATATCTATATGTTTTCTATATCTTTTGTTCATCTTGTCTCTAACGGTATAATACCCGTCAAGTCCGCCTATTCTTATCTTACTTCCATTTGTTAAGCCATATTCTTTTATCAAATCATTAGATACTGCCACTATTTGCATACCGGGAGAAAATCTATCTCCCCATGCCCCAATAAAAGGACTTCTATCCGTTTGGCTTGCATTTGATGTATAAGCAGACGCAATAACCCTAAGCTGTTTACCTTTGGGCATAAAAATGATTTTTTCTTCTAATTCTGTTTGTTTTTGAGCTGTTGTTGCTTTTTGGTTTTCAATTTCATCTATTTTATTTTGAGATATTGGCATAATAAGCTCTTTGCCTACAGATAATACACTAAAATCAACCTCACGATTCAATCTTCGTATCTCACCTTGCGCTACGCCGAATTTTTTAGCGATTCCGCCCAATGTATCGCCCGTTTTAACCTTGTATGTACTTTGGAAATTGACAGGAAATTTGATATTTTCTTTTATATTGATGTAGTCCAATTGGTTTTTAGTAATTTGATCTTTGTTTGTTTGGGTAACTAAAAATATTTTTTTTGGTGGATTTATATCGTTATTATTTTGAATATTTTTTTTTGCTTTTGGAGTAGTTTTATAAGTTGATTTTGTTTTTTTAGTATTGTTAATTTCAGGCAAGGGTGCGGAAATATTATTTTCCTGTTCACTTTGGGCAACACCTAAAAAAAGCAAAAAAAATGAGATTATAAAAAACAAAATCTTTCTCAAAATACTCCTT
>DYLZ01000031.1 GCA_020721775.1 Sulfurovum sp. | reverse complement strand
CCTCTTAAGTTGTCTTGAGCCTAAAAGAATTTCATCTAAAATTTTAGTAGTAATATGTTATGATTGATTTATATAAGTGGTGACCCCACGGAGACTCGAACTCCGGTAACCAGGATGAAAACCTGGGATCCTAACCGCTAGACGATGGGGCCGATTTAAGTTACAAGTGGTGACCCCACGGAGACTCGAACTCCGGTAACCAGGATGAAAACCTGGGATCCTAACCGCTAGACGATGGGGCCATTTGACTTAAATGGACGAAATTATAATAATTTTGTGCTTAAAATTTACTTAAAAGTTGTAGAAATGATAAAAAATAGCGCCGTATTTCTTTTTTTTATATTTTTTATAATGTTTGGTTGCGCTATGAAAGAGCCAAAAGAACAGCAAAGCAAATTTATAGTGATAAAAACAGATCAATTTAAATATGCCGATATGGGATTTATTTCAAACTTTGAAGATAGGCTGAATATTCAAATTTATGCAAGCGGCGAAGCAATAGCGACTATTGATATATATAAAAATAAAATATGCACGGGCACTTTTGAGTGTATGTCAAAGCAAGAGTTCTATAAAAAAACATTCGGTTATAAATATCCGGATGAGACTTTAGAGAATATATTTTTAGGGAAACCGATCTTTAATAACTTTAATTTAGAAAAAATCAGTAACGGTTTTACACAAAAAATTTTAAAAAATGACGAATATGACATAAGCTACAGCGTAGTAAACGGCGATATAAGCTTTAGTGATAAAATGCGTAATATTATAATAAAGGTAAAAAGCAGATGAAGTTTGTCGGAGCGCATGTAAGTGCAAGCGGAGGGGTGCAAAATGCGCCGTTAAATGCCATGAAAATAGGGGCAAAAGCATTTGCACTATTTACAAAAAACCAGCGACAATGGAAAGCAAAACCGCTTACTATGCTCGAGATAGATGAGTTTAAGATAAATTTGGCAAAAAGCGGCATAAGCTCAAAGCATGTATTGCCGCATGATAGCTATCTTATAAATCTTGGTCATCCAGAAAGCGATAAATTAGAGCAGTCATTAGAGGCTTTTATAGATGAAATTCACAGATGCGACCAGCTTGGGCTTGAAATGTTAAATTTTCATCCGGGCAGCCATTTGAAGAAATTTTCTAAACACGAAAAAGAAGATATAGGCTATGTAACGCAAGTAGAAAACGATTGCCTAAAAATAATAGCAAACTCTATGAATGAAGCCATAGAAGCCACAAGTAAAAGCACCGTAAAACTTATAATTGAAAATACTGCAGGTCAAGGAAGCAATCTTGGATATAAGTTTGAACATTTAGCATATATTATAGATAGGATCGAAGATAAATCAAGAGTAGGGGTATGTTTAGATACCTGTCATACATTCACGGCGGGCTATGATCTAAGAACAAAAGAGGCATATGAAAAAACGATGGGTGAATTTGAAAATATCGTAGGATTCAAGTATCTGTGCGGTATGCATCTTAATGACTCAAAGCCGCCTCTTGGCTCACGGGTGGACAGGCATGCATCGCTTGGAAAAGGCGAGCTTGGCTGGGAGCCGTTTAGACTTATAATGAATGATAAAAGAATGGATGATATTCCACTTATTTTAGAAACGATAGACGAAACCATCTGGGCCCAAGAGATAAAACAACTTTATGCTTTGATAGGAAAATAGAAGTGCTAAAAGCTATCATTAATGCCAAGATCATATTTGAAGATAAAATAGCAGACGATCTAGTTGTTATATATGATGAAAATATATCACAAATCATAACAAAAGAGGAGCTTTTAGGGTTTGACAATATAGAAACTATTGATATTGACGGAGCTTATTTGAGTGCCGGATTTATAGACATACATATACACGGAAGCGGCGGAGCTGATACTATGGATGCAACTTTTGATACGCTTAACATTATAAGCAATACCGTATTGTCCACCGGAACCACATCATTTTTAGCAACCACTATGACAATGTCAAGCGAAGATATTGACAAAGCTTTACAAAATGTCAAGCAAAATTGTCAAAAAGTGACAGGTGCAAAGATAATCGGCGTTCATATGGAGGGACCATATATAAATCCGGATATGTGCGGAGCGCAGGATATAAATTATATTCAAAGTCCGTCATTTGAGATCATAGATGAATATCATGATATTATAAAAATGATAACGCTTTCTCCTGAAGTTGAAGGTGGATATGAATTTATAAAAGAACTCAAAGAGAAATATCCTCATATAATTTTAAGCATAGGACACAGCAATGCGAATTATGAAGAGGCGGCAAAGAGCTTTGAAGCTGGCATATCTCATGCAACGCATCTGGGCAACGCAATGAGTGGTTTTCATCACAGAAACCCGGGTGTAATAGGAGCAACGCTAAATAGCAATATAACTTGTGATGTAATTGCCGACCTTATCCATACACATAAAGCTACTTTGGAACTTTTTTGGAAAATCAAAAAAGACAAACTCATCCTGATTACCGATTCTATGAGGGCAGGGTGCATGAAGTGCGGAGAATACAGTCTTGGTGGGCAAAAAGTTATAGTAGAAGAGGGCAAAGCGGTTCTTGAAAATGGAAAACTTGCAGGGAGCGTTTTGAAATTGAATGAAGCTTTAAAAAATATGACAAAAAATACCGATATGGATCTGATCGATGCCGTAAAAAGCGTGACAACGATCCCTGCAAAAAAATTAGGACTAAATGCCGGCAGGATAGAGGTTGGGTTGAGTGCCGATATGGTTATATTTGATGAAAATTTTGATATTCTTATGACAATAATTGACGGTAAAATAAAATACACAAAAGGAAAACAGTGTTTAGATGGTTAAAAAGTAAAAAAATATCAATATTTTCGCCGACAGACGGGGAAGTGATAGACTTAGGCAGCGTGCCTGATGAGGTATTTTCTGCCCGTCTTGCAGGAGATGGGGTAGCTATTAAGCCCTCTTTAGGTACTTTTGCAGCCCCGATAGACGGCATTGTTTTTAAAATTTTTCCCACAAATCATGCTTATATAATTAAAAATGGCGAACTTGAAGTAATAGTGCATATAGGGATAGATACGGTTGATCTAAAAGGCAGCGGATTTACAAGAATTGCAAATGAGGGCGATAATGTAAGGGTAGGCGACGAGATAATAAGAGCTGATTTAAATTATATAGCAGAAAATGGAAGATCAACCATTACGCCGATAGTGACAAATAGCTCAAAAGTTTCAATTAAACAAATGGGCAGCATTAAAAAAACAACTTTAATTATGGAGGTGTAATAAAATGGAAAGCTCTTGGGATGATATATACTCTTATATTGCTTATGCTGCAATATTGATAGTTGTTTTTTTTGTGCTTAAAGCGCCAAAAAAGAAATAAAGATTTTTCATGGAATATGGAATTGTATCTGTTGTTATACCGCTTTTTACCATCATTGTAGCAATATGGAGCAAAGATGTAATCATTTCTCTTTTGGGCGGAGCATTTTTGGGTTTTTTGGCGCTTAACGGTTACGATCCTGCAAGTGCATTTATAGCTCTTTTTGATGGAATTGTCGGGCTTTTTAGTGAGGGCTGGATAGTAAAAACTATCATTTTCATAATGCTTGTAGGCTCTATTATGGAGATACTAAGCCGTAGCGGCGCGGTTGACGAGTTTGTAGACTTTTTATCCCAAAAGGCGCAAAAGATAGATTCTCCGCGAGGAGCTATGATGCTTGCTTATATTATAGGTCTTGTTATATTTATAGAATCATCAATTACCGTTATGGTTGCAAGTATAGTAGCGAAACCATTATGTGACAAAAATGGAGTAAGCAGAGAAAAACTGGCTTATATTTGCGATTCTACTTCAGCGCCTGTTTGTTCTATGATCCCTCTTAACGGATGGGGCGCGCTGCTGCTTGGACTTATTACCTCATCTGTTACTTCGGGTGTTATAGCAGGAGACTCTATAAAAATACTTCTTGGGGCGTTGCTTTTTAATTTTTATGCTATATTTACCATTGTTATGGTTTTTGCGGTCATTTATAAAGATATAAATATAGGACCGATGAAAAATGCATTACCAAGACCTTATATTCCTTTAAATACTCAAACAAAACCAAATCCAAAGCTGTGGAATATGGTATTGCCGCTTGTTGTACTAATAGGCTCTGTTCCTGTAGGATTATATTTGACAGGTAGCGGAGATATATTTAAAGGCAGCGGCTCTACTTCTGTTTATTATGCAGTAATTGTAACTTTATTGTTTACATATATATATTTTGTACCCAAAAAACTTATAACTCATAAAGAGTATTTTGAGTCATTATATAAAGGACTAAGTGATATGATACCTATTACTATCGTTATGATTTTGGCATTTTTGATAGGTAAAGTTATAGGTGATCTCGGTACGGCAAAATATTTAGCATCTATGGCAGGGGGAACCATTTCCCCTGTTATTATACCTTTATTGATTTTTTTGCTTTCATCCGTGATGGCATTTGCTACAGGCACAAGCTGGGGAACATTTTCTGTTATGATGCCAATTGCTTTAGCGCTTAGTGGAGCTGTGGATATAGAGCCTGCGCTTATGGTAGGAGCGGTAATTTCAGGAGGTGTGTTTGGAGATCATGCATCTCCTATATCAGATACCACCATTATCTCTTCTATGGCTGCTGGATGCGAAAATATAGACCATGTAAGGACGCAATTGCCTTATGCGCTTATTACCGCAGGTTTGTCGGCAATAGCATTTTTAATAGCAGGATTTTTTATATAGCCAATATGAAGATAAGTGCTAAGTGGCACTAGCAGGCGAAATAAAAGGGACGAGGTAATAATGACAACTCACTTTTTGCTTCTCTTGATTACTCTATGTATGGCAGACTGCGATGTTTAATATTTTACGCTACCCATTTGTCATTCATAGCAAGTTGTGTTATACTATAAATAATAGAACCCTCTGAACAAACCATTCAAGCCAAGAGTTTGCCACGACTAGAACCCCGCTAGCTAACGCCTTCGACCTGCCTGGCAAAATTGTCTATCAGGATTTATTCAGAGGATTCAATAAAATTAGGAGTTTTTGCTTGGGAGTGTTGCCAACATACAAACATATTATAAATCCTAGACTAAAAAATATCTATTTAAGCCTAAGCAGCGACGGAGAGATTATAGTAAGATCACCTCGCGTTTCTCTTGAAAGAATAGAAAAACTCATTATCTCAAAGTCTAATTGGATAAATAAAACTAAAGAAAAAATAGCTAGAAAAAAAGGGAAGCCTGAATTTTTAGAAAACAGTATAAATATCTATTATTTAGGAAAAATCATCAATGTTATACTAAAAGAGTCAAATAGCAATAAGCTTGATTTCTTAGAAACTGAGTTTACGCTTTTGCATAGTTGCCGCGATTTAGAAAAGCTGCATAAAATAATTGATAGATTTTATCTCACGAGTGCCAAGCAAACACTGCCCATAATGATAGAAAAATGGTCTAATATCATGAGCTTGAAACCAACAAAAATAAAATTTAGAAAAACAAGAACACAGTGGGGGAGCTGTAATAGTAAAAATGAGATCCAGCTAAACACCTCGCTTATGAAGCTTCCTCCTCATCTGATAGATTATGTCATTATTCATGAGCTTTCTCACATTAGACACAAGCATCACCAGAAAAGTTTTTGGGATGAAGTTGAGAAATTCTGCCCCAACTTCAAGGAGTATAAAAAAGAGCTAAAAGGATTTAGCGTTTAAAATTTATATGTAACATATGCTCTAAGATTTTTCATATCCTCTTCTTGATCATCTTTGATGTCGCTATAAACAGCGCTAATTCCTAAGTTGTCATTAAATTCATAGTTGATACCCAAGTCTAGCACTTTTGCGTCCAGTAAGGCATCTCTGTCAAATTTTGCATAATTTGCTTCCAAACTTAGGTCGTCAATTATCTCATAGCTCAGCCCACCCTTGATAACTTCTCCTTTGCCCTCAAGTTCAGCCACAGTATAATGTTCCATACTTGTAACAAACGGACCTCCGCCAAATAAATTGTCGGCAATTCCATTGTCAAAGTTTTTATTGTAAGCCAAATTAAATCCCAACGGAATGCTTTTAAAACCAAACTCTGCCCCAATTCCAAATATGCTTACTTTTGTTCCATCGTCATAGTCTTGCAGGGCATATTGAAGAGTTGCGGCGTATTCAAACAAGTCTGTTTCGTTTTCATAAGTAGTTTCAATATAACCCACATTTATAAAATCTTTTGCCCTGTATCCAAACGCTTTGAGATTTAGATTTTTGATCCCTGTGTATTCTATTCCTGCCAACTGCAAGCCGTCATTGCCGTTAATGCGGTTAAATTTACCCGCATCGTCGCTATCAACACCGCTCCAGCTTCTAACATGGGCTAGAGTTATAATGGTGTCTTTGATCTCTTTATTTGAAAACAGTATTGCCTCAAATCTGTTGTCGATCAGTCCAAGCCCTTCATCCGTGTCAACAAAAGGCAGATCAATAGCTTGCCTTCCTATAGTAAGTTCGCTATTTCCAAAATTACCTTTTACATATAATTCATCTACAATGCCGTATCCATCATTGTTGGCATCAAAAAACGGTATGCCGTAAGGTTCTTTTCCTTCTCCTACGGCAGCGGCTATTCTCGCACCAAATACAAGATCATTCCAACTGTTGCTTTCATATTTAATGGCTGTTGATAGCCCAAATTCACCTGCTGTGTCGGTTGAATCATCGGTGTATTGGTAACCGCCTCTGATTTCGCCGTTCCAGTTGGATTTTGTAGTGTTCACATCGGCGCATAAGCAACTTGATAATAGCGCAGAAGCAAATGCAGATATTGCCAAAGTTTTATTCATTGTTGTTTCCTTTCTGTTAAAGTGCAAGAAGAATTATAAAATAATAAAGCTTAAATAATGTTGATAATCAATCTCAAAACAATACTATGTTTCGATCAGCTTAAAGTTTAAAGTTATATTCAAATTGAAGGGCATATCGTTTTTGATCTCATTAGGAATTTCTACCGGAAAACTTTTCTCTATAGCTTTCCTTGTAGCATCTTTTAATATACTATTTCCTTCCAAAATAACTATATTTGATACACTCCCATTGCTGTTTATCGTAAATGTTGCATCTATTTTACCCTCAATTTCTCTTCTCTTTGCCAAGGTCGGATAGCGCTTGTTCGCATTGATAGCACTTTTTATGCGGGCTAAAAAATTATTTTTTATCTCCTCTGAAGAGGGTGTCGGCTGTTCCTCTTGATTTTTTATTTTTGATCGTTGGTTATTGATCGCAGGGTTTTTGTTTTGAACTGATCGATCGTTTGATTTGGCAATCGAATGTTTTTTAACCGTTTTATTGGAAGTATCTTCTTTTTTTTCTACATATTTCTCTTTGGTAACTATTTTTTGTAACTTTTGAGGCTGCTCTATTTTTTCAAACTCTTTCGATCGAATTTCGCTCACAACAGATATAGAGATGGTATTGTTATTTTGGATATTTTCTGTTGTTTTGATCGCTGTAAAAAAAGAGACGATCAAAACGGTATATAAAAAAATTGTAATAAAAAGCGACTTGACATATCTGTTAATCATTTTTTGTAACGATTCCTAAATTTTCAAATCCTGTTTTTTTAATGATATCAAGAACTGTTATAAAGTTGTCAAATTTCGCATCTTTATCGCAATAGAACTTAACGATACTGTTTTTTGGATAATTTGCCAAAGAGCTTTCCAAATTATTTATGGATACTTGTTTTGAGTCAAGATAGACGATACCGTTTTTATCTATAGATACGGTCAACTCTTTTTTTTCTTGCAAAGCAGGCTTTGCCGATGAAGCAGGCAGGTCAACTTTAATAAGCCCTGTTTGAATGAATGATGCAGTGGTCAATACTATTACAAGAAGTACAAGCATAATGTCGATAAACGGCACGACATTTATAGAATCAAATTTTTTTCTTTGCACTATTTTTTCTTTTGCATAATTTGCCACTTTGTCAGCATCACTTCTATTTTTCTATTTAAGTGGTTATAAACAAAAATAGCAGGAATTGCAACCGCCAAAGCAAATGCAGTAGCCTTTAGAGCAAGAGCAAGTGATGTCATAATCTTTTTAACATCGACATTACCGTTAAGTCCAAGTGTGTAAAAGGTTACTATGATGCTGATAACCGTACCTAGTAAACCGATATATGGAGCATTTGCGCCGAAGCTTGAGATAATGGATGTATTGTTGCTCAGATCAAGCTCAAGTTCTTCGAGCGTTTCATATTTGTTCAGATCAACTGATCGGTAAAACAAAAGTCTCTCTACCCAAAAAAATATTACCAAAAAACCCATTAACCCAAGTATGCCAAGTACCCCATAATCGACAAAACTGCTTAGAAACTCGATATTCATCACGACCCTTAAAAATATTGTGTCGTAATTTTAGCCATATTAGGCTAAAACAATCAAAACTTTTTTGTGTATCTGTGGCAATATGGGAAACAACCGTTCTTATTATAGTAGTTTTGATGATACTTCTTCTGCTTTTCAAAATGAAGTGTTGTCAAAAACTTTTGTTTATTTTAACTATTTAGTATTTTTTCTATAAAATATGAAATTATTTCAATACAAAGAGCATTAATGAATGAATTTTTTGTACAACTTACAGGTTTTTTAGAATCCGTATTGTTTTTTGATATCTTTTTTGGACTTGTAGATGGAGCGAAAGTGCCTTTTGTGGTTGCATTGTTGATTTTCGGCGGTATATATCTGACTATAAAGTTTAATTTTATCAATTTGAAGATGTTCGCACACTCATATAAGATAATAATGGGCAAGTATAAAACCAAAGATGATGTCGGCATAATCGAGCCTAGACAGTCACTTACCACGGCCATTTCTGCTACGGTGGGGCTTGGCAATATAGCAGGAGTTGCCATAGCAATCAGCATAGGCGGACCCGGTGCGACATTTTGGATGATAGTTGCAGGATTTTTGGGAATGACCCTAAAATTTACTGAAGTTACACTTTCTTTAAAATATAGAGAGTTTTTGCCTGACGGCACTATAATAGGTGGCGCTATGGGATATCTCAGCAAAGGCTTAGCCGAAAAAGGTTTTCCAAAAGTAGGTAAAGCGCTGGCTGTGATGTTTGCTATATTTTTGATAGGCGGCGCGATAGGAGGAGGCAATACCTTTCAGGTATCACAAGCTCTCGGCGCTGTTAGTAATGAGATAGGATTTTTTAAAGAATATCCGTGGGTATTTGGTATAACCGTTGCTATATTGACAGGATTTGTGATCATAGGCGGCGTTAAGAGAATAGCTCAGACTACCGAAAAGATCGTTCCTTTGATGGTTGGTGTTTATATGTTGGCATCTGTATTTGTTTTGATCGTTAACATTGACAAGCTCCCCTTCGCAATAAAAGATATTTTTATAGGAGCATTTGCTCCCATTGCTGTTGCAGGAGGAATGATAGGAGTTGTAGTTCAGGGTTTTCAAAGGGCTGTATTTTCAAGTGAAGCGGGACTTGGGTCTGCTCCGATAGCGCATTCTACGGCAAAAGTAAAATATCCCATTCGTCAAGGAATGGTAGCTCTTTATGAGCCGTTTATAGATACCATTATAGTATGCACTATGACCGCTCTTGTTATTATTACAACAAATGTTTGCGATCCAAACGGAAGTTTTTGTACATTAATGACAGCAAAGAATGGTTCAGGATTAACCGCAGAAGCATTTAGAACGGTTATATGGTGGTTTCCTGCAGTTTTGAGCTTCTCTATCTTTATGTTCGCTTTTTCTACGCTCATAGGCTGGTCATATTATGGTGAAATAGCTTGGGTTTATCTGTTTGGAACAAAAAGCGTAATGGTTTATAAGGTTATATTTTTAGCGTTTATTGTAATTGCAACTATAGTAAACACCGGCACGATGGTAGATTTTGCTTCTATATTGTTTTTAGCAATGGCCATACCAAATATTTTTGGACTTCTTGTTATGTCAACAGATGTAAAAAATATGCTAAACGAGTATCTCGCAAAATTAAAAAGCGGAGAATTGGATCGTGAGGTAATAAAATGATAAAAACATTTAAAGAAGTTTTAGTGTTGCCTGTTATCGTGATCGCGATGGGCTATTTTGTAGATATTTATGATCTGATACTTTTTGGCGTTGTGAGAGTTCAAAGCTTAAAAGAGCTTGGGCTTGATGAAGCAGGCATTATGCATTGGGGGTCTATTATACTAAACGCTCAAATGTTCGGTATGTTGATAGGCGGAATTTTATGGGGCATTATGGGCGATAAAAAAGGACGGATGTCCGTTCTTTTTGCTTCTATTATTATGTATTCCGTTGCAAATACTTTAAATGCCTTTATAACAAGCGTTGAGCAGTATACATTTCTTAGGTTTATCGCCGGTATTGGTCTGGCAGGAGAGCTGGGAGCCGGTGTAACGCTGGTTGCAGAGATACTTCCAAAACACTTAAGAGGATACGGAGTAATGGCAATTGCTGCATTCGGAGTGCTTGGAGTAGTTGCGGCAAATATCGTAGCTATACATTTTGACTGGAGAAATGCATATATTTTTGGCGGCATACTCGGGTTGGTTTTACTAATTCTTAGATTTAAAGTTAGAGAATCTGAAATGTTTATGCACTACGCAAGCAACGATATAAAAAGAGGAGATTTTTTCTCACTTTTTAAAAGAAAAGAGCTATTTATAAAATATATAAAAGCTATTCTTATCGGAGTTCCGTTGTGGTATGTTGTCGGAATTTTGGTGATGTTCTCTCCGGAGTTTGCCAAAACACTAGCTATTGTCGGAGAAGTTAAAGCAGGCATGGCTTTGATGTATTGCTATATCGGACTAAGCGTTGGAGATCTTGCAAGTGGGATACTGTCTCAAAAATTACAAAGCAGAAAGAGAGCATATACGATATTTCTTATCATTTCTGCATTGACCGTGCTGTATTATTATAGCCTGCAAGGCGCTAGTGTGAGTGAATTTTATTTTGCTATGTTTTTGCTTGGATTTTTTTGTGGCTACTGGGCCTTGTTCATTACTATGGCAGCAGAGCAGTTTGGCACAAATATCAGAGCGACGGTTGCTACTACTGTACCAAACTTTGTGAGAGGCTCGGTGGTTCCTGTAACATCAAGTTTTATGCTGCTTAAAGATTCTCTTGGAGTACTTGGTTCCGCTGCTGTTGTTGGAATTGTTGTATTTACACTTGGATTTGTAATGCTCTACTATACAAGAGAAACATTCCATGAAGATTTGGACTATGTAGAGACATAGTACAAATTTTAAATGATTTTTGATATAATTTCACTTCTTTGATCTCGTAGCTCAGTTGGTAGAGCACTACCTTGACATGGTAGGGGTCGTTGGTTCGAGTCCAATCGAGATCACCATATATATTTACTATCCAAATAAAACTTCAATATATAATTATCAAAAAATGTTGTACAATTACTCTGAAAACTATTGAACTCTCTGAACAAACCATTCAAGCCAAGAGTTTGCCACGAGTAGAACCCCGAAGCTTTCGCCATTCGACCTGCCTGGCAAAATTGTCTATCAGGATTTATTCAGAGGATTCTATTTTATTTAGGAGCAAAAATGAAAGATATATTATTATCCTTGGCGCGCGCCGCCATCGCAGAATCATTAGGGTTATCTCATGATATTGACTTGCAAAAACTTTTAAAAGAAAATCCTTGGCTAAAAGAAAAGGGCGCTGTTTTTGTAACTCTCAACAATAGATCAAACCACGCATTAAGAGGCTGTATAGGATCTTTGGTTGCGCATAGAGAATTATACGCAGATGTTATTGAAAATGCTGTTTCTGCAGCAAAACATGACCCAAGGTTTTATCCTCTCACACAAGACGAATTTGATAAAATCTCAGTTGAAATATCGCTTTTAAGTGAACCGAAAGAGCTTTTTTATGAAGACATAGAAGATCTAAAAAACAAAATTCATCCGAAAATAGACGGTGTTGTCTTAAAATACGGCGGAAGGCAAGCCACATTTTTGCCCCAAGTTTGGGAGGATTTGAGCGATTTTGATGAGTTTTTTGCTCATTTATGCCAAAAAGCAGGATTGCCCGGCAGATGTTTAGATGTTCATCCTGTTATTTTGACATATCAAGTCCAAAAATTTGAAGAATAAAAAAGTTTTTTATGGGCATATACACAAAGTTCAGTAAAATTTTTTCTCAAGTTGCAAGAAGATCTATGACTTTTGTTTTGGCCATAATATCCATAGTTGTCTGGCTTATAACCGGTTCTTTTTTCGACTTTAGCGATACTTGGCAGCTTGTTATCAATGCCGCTACTACTATAGTTACATTTATCATGGTATTTATCATACAAAACACGCAAAATAGAGATACGGAAGCTATACAGGTTAAGCTTGATGAACTGATAAGAGTAACAAAAAAGCGCGAAACTCTTTGCTTGATATAGAAGATCTTGATGAAGAGGAGATTGATATCCTTAAAGAAAAATATGTAAAGATCGCCAAATCGGCCATAAAAGAAAGTTCAAAAAACAAAGAAGCAGACAGTGCTGAGCTTAAAGAATAAAATATCCCAAGCAATCACTTTAAAACTTTTTAGGTATAATTAGCCCATTTTTAACAATATACAAGAATTTAAAAGGGTTCAAATATGGACAAAATAGTTATAGGTTACAAAGATGTAAACGGTAACCTTATAGATACCCAAAGCGCAAATGACATTGCCGGTTTGAGCGAAGTTTATTATGATAATAGTCCTGAAGCACTTGAGATAATAAGGCATTCAACTGCGCATCTTATGGCTCAGGCAATATTGGAGCTTTACGGCAATGCGCAGTTTTTTGTAGGTCCGGTTGTGGACGAGGGTTTTTACTATGACTTTAGAGTTGATGCTAAAATAGGCGAAGAGGATCTAAAAATCATAGAAAACAAGATGAAAGAGATCATCAAGAAAAAAGCCAAAATAGAAAAATACGAAATCACAAAAAATGAAGCTTTGTCTAAATTTGCCAACGATGATCTAAAGCTCGCGGTTCTTTCCCGCATACCCGATGAGAGGGTTTCTGTATATAAACAAGGCGATTTTGAAGATCTGTGCCGCGGACCTCATGTGCCGACAACGGGCGTTCTGCAGAACTTTAAACTGACAAGAGTTGCCGGAGCGTATTTGGGCGGCGATGAAAAAGCAGAGATGCTCACAAGAATATACGGCATTGCATTTGCGGACAAAGATAGCCTAAAAGCGCATCTCGAAATGATAGAAGAAGCCAAAAAAAGAGACCATAGAAAATTAGGCTCAGAGCTTGAACTGTTCATGTTCAATGAAGAAGCAGGCGGCGGACTTCCATTTTGGCTGCCAAAAGGCGCGCGCCTTAGAGCTAAACTAGAAGCGATCTTACACAAAGCTCACAGACAAAGAGGATATGAGCCGGTTAGGGGACCGGAGATTTTAAATGCTAATATGTGGAGAACATCAGGGCATTATGCATGTTACGGCGAAAATATGTATCTAACAACAATAGACGAACAAGAGTATGGCATAAAACCTATGAACTGCATAGGACATATACAGATATTTAAACAGTCCGGCAAAAGTTACCGTGACCTGCCGCTTAAATATTATGAATACGGCGTGGTTCATAGACATGAAAAATCAGGAGTTCTTCACGGACTTTTGAGAGTTAGAGAATTTACACAAGATGATGCGCATATTTTCTGTACCCCGGAGCAGATAAAACCAGTCGTTTTAGAAGTTGTAGAATTTGTTGACAGCGTTATGAAAAAATTTGGTTTTGACTATACTATGGAAATATCTACAAAGCCGGAAAAAGCTATAGGTGATGATGAGGTGTGGGATATTGCGACAAATGCGCTAAAAGAAGCTCTTGATGAAAATAGCCTTCCTTACGGTATTGATGAGGGCGGCGGAGCATTTTACGGACCAAAAATAGATGTTAAGATAACAGATGCATTGGGTAGAAAATGGCAGTGCGGAACCATACAGGTTGACTTTAACTTACCGCAAAGATTTAAAGTGGAATATGTGGCAGAAGATAATTCCAGAAAGCAGCCGGTTATGATCCATCGTGCAATACTTGGCTCTTTTGAGAGATTTATAGCGATATTAACTGAGCATTTTGCAGGAGAATTTCCTCTCTTTATCGCTCCGACACAAGTTATATTTGTTCCTATTGCCGAATCTCACGCGGCTTATGCAAAAGAACTTCAAAAAGCCTGCATGAGCATCGATATTGATAGCGAGATATATGATAAGAATGACAGCTTGAACAAAAGAATAAGAAATGCTGAAAAACAAAGGGTTCCTTATGTTGTTATTGTCGGAGATGAAGAGGTTGCATCTAAAAGTGTTGCCATTAGAGACAGAAGGGCAAAGGAGCAATATAATCTTACTAAAGAAGAATTTATGCTACAATTATCAAAACAACTACAAGAAGGAAAGATTTGAGCAAAGAGAAGTTCAATAATGGTAAAGGTAAAAGCAAAGAGCTTGAAGTGCAAATGAATAATGAGATTAGAAGCAGTGAGCTGAGAGTAATATCTGATAATGGCAAACAATTAGGAATTTTATCAAGAGTTGAAGCGCTAAAAATAGCAGAGAACAAGGGGCTTGACCTTGTTTTGATCTCTCCTAACGCAAAACCGCCTGTTGCAAAAGTAATGGACTTTGGAAAACATCGTTATGAAATGGAAAAACGAAAAAAAGAAGCCAAGAAAAATCAAAAGATTATTGAGATCAAAGAGATAAAGTTTTCTTGTAAGATCGCAGAAAATGATGTTAACTATAAAGTAAAACATGCCAGAGAGTTTTTGAAAAAAGGAAAGCATGTAAAACTAAGAGTATTTTTGCGCGGTCGTGAGATGCAAAATCCGGAGTGGGGCGAAGATGTACTTAAAAAAGTTTGGCCGATGCTTGAAGATGTAGCCGTAATAGAAAAAGATATAGCTCAAGAGGGCAAATACATCTCCCTTTATATAGTTCCAAAGAAAAAATAATTTATTTTTTAATTAATAAAAATTTTATTTTATTTTTCCTTATTTCCTCGTTCCAAGCGAGGATGCATACAAACAACCACAAACACAATGCTCCAACTCAGGAGAGTAGGAGCAAGAGAAGTTCAAATTTTATGGTATAATCAAAAAAACTTAACCACAAGAAAAGAGAATGAAAGCAACAAAAGAAAATATCTTAATATACCTAAGAGAGATAAAATCAGAACTAAACCAAAAAGGCGTCATCAAACTTGCTCTTTTTGGTAGCTTTGCCAAAGATGAGCATGGTGTATATAGTGATATTGACATAGCCATTTCAAAAGATAGAGACCTTTTGTCGGAGAGTTCAGCATATGCATATTTTGATCTCCTCTCATTCATCAAAGATAAGATAAGCCAAAAATTTCATAAAAAAACAGATATTTTCGATCTTGACTCAAAGAGTGATTTTAAAAAAAGCATAGAGAAAGAGTTGATTTATGTTTAGTCAAAAAGCAATCGAGAGAGTAAAAGTAATATTAAAGAAAGTTGAATTTATAGAATCTATCATAAAAGAACGAGGGTCTATTATAAATGCACTAGAAGACGAGAGAAATTCTAGGGCTTCAATACTGATGCATCTTGTATCAATATCAGAACAATTTGATAAATTACTCCATAATGGAGAGCTTGATGTTTTATCTCACTTTGACAAAGAAGATATAAAGGGCAGTTATGAGCTTAGAAATTTTATAGCCCATGATTATGAGGGTGTTGATTTGCATATTGTTGAAGATGTTATATCTCAAAGACTTCCTATAATCAAAAAATCAGCACAAAATATACTCCAAAAATAAATATTTTCTCTCATTCTCTCGTTCCAAGTGGGAATGCATACAAACAACCACAAACTCACAATGCTCCAACTTTGGAGAGTAGGAGTAA
>DYLZ01000030.1:13534-16089 GCA_020721775.1 Sulfurovum sp. | reverse complement strand
TAGTTTTTAGTTTTTAGTTTTTAGTTTTTAGTTTTTAGTTTTTAGTTTTTAGTTTTTAGTTGTCTGTTTTCGTTGTTCTTTCGGTGTTATCATATTCTTTAATTCCTTGAAGTTAACCAAACTTTTGATTTTGTATCGAATGCCTTCATATTCAAATTCAAGGCTTTGCGCATGCAGCATAAGCCTGCTTGCTCCGGTATGCACCATTCTCTCACTATCATCTAATTTACCGTCAAGGTATTTATTGCTTATATCAAATGTCCTTCCATATAACGGATCTCCGAGTATCGGATGTTTCACGTGAAACAAATGAATTCTAATCTGATGCATTCTTCCGGTTTTGGGATAGCATTCTATTAAAGTAGCGTCCAGCTCCTCATCATATTTTATAGGAATAAAGTCTGTATAGGATGGTTTTCCGAGAGTAGAGATCTCTACTTTATGTTTGTTTGTATCATAATTATCCCTCTTTTTTATTGGCATATTTACAGAGAACGGAGTGTCGATTTTTCCTTCAACCCAAGCTAAATAGCTCTTGTGTATAACTCTTTTTTCGAATGCGCCTTTTAGATATATTTCGCTGCTTTTATGTTTGCTGGCAAGCAATAGCCCGGATGTTTCTTTGTCAATTCTATGTGTAGAATTAGCTTCATTTCCACCATAAAATCTTATACAGTCAAGCATTGATTTGGGAGTTTGGCGTGTTTTTGGATGCACTAGCATATTGCTTGGCTTATCGAAGATCAAAAAATCTTTCGTTTGAAATATGGGTTTTATACCAAGATCGACCGGTTCAAAAAGCTCAAGTTCTATATCACCGCATATTTTTTTTGCAGTATCGGTTATCACTTCTTTATTGACGC
This sequence comes from Sulfurovum sp., assembly GCA_020721775.1. Classification (GTDB taxonomy): domain Bacteria; phylum Campylobacterota; class Campylobacteria; order Campylobacterales; family Sulfurovaceae; genus BN30871. The sequence goes on along the minus strand of DYLZ01000030.1, from coordinate 15,226 downwards.
AAAGTTTGCCAAGGTGTATAAATCTTTGTGCTTGGGCTTGAGAGATGCCAAGCGTTTTCATGATATATATAAATGCCGGAACCGGAGTATCAGTATGAAAAATTTTTTTAACAAATGGCAAAGCCGTAAACCTTTAAACACTATTTTGGTAAAATAATACATAAATTTTTAGCAAAATCAAAGGGAAATTATAATGGTTGAGAGATATGCTCGTAAAGAGATGAGTGACAAATGGACTATGCAGGCAAAATATCAAGCATGGCTAGAGGTTGAAAAAGCAGTTGTAAAAGCTTGGAATAGATTAGGGCTTATTCCCGATGATGATGCAAAAAAGATAGTTGAAAATGCTAAGTTTAGCGTAGAGAGAATTGATGAAATTGAAGCGGTTACAAAACACGATCTGATCGCATTTACCACAAGCGTAAGTGAAAGCTTGGGCGAAGAGAGCAGGTGGTTTCATTATGGCATAACAAGTTCCGATACGGTTGATACTGCTGTTGCATTGCAAATGAAAAGCTCATTGGAGCTAATCATAGAAGATGTGAAAATGGTAATGGAGTCTATCAAGACAAGAGCCATGGAACACAAGATGACATTAATGGTAGGAAGAAGTCATGGGATTCACGGCGAACCTATCACATTTGGATTGGTGCTTGCTGTATGGTATGATGAGATGGCAAGACATCTTGAAAATCTTAAGCAGACTATGAAAGTTATATGCGTTGGGCAAATAAGCGGAGCAATGGGTAATTTTGCTCACGCTCCACTTGAGCTTGAAGAGATAGCGTGCAAAGAGCTTGGACTTACTCCGGCTCCTGTGTCAAATCAAGTAATACAGAGAGATAGATATGCAAGGCTGGCAACAGCTTTGGCTCTGCTTGCTTCAAGCATAGAAAAATTTGCGGTTCAAATAAGACACTGGCAGAGAACGGAAGTATATGAATGCGAAGAGTTTTTTGCAGTAGGTCAAAAAGGAAGTTCTGCTATGCCGCACAAAAGAAATCCTATTTTATCTGAAAACATCACCGGTCTTGCTCGTATCATTAGAGCATATGCTGTTCCGGCCATGGAAAATGTTGCCCTTTGGCATGAAAGGGACATAAGCCACTCTTCAACTGAGAGATTTTGGCTTCCTGATAGTTTTATTACAAGTGATTTTATGCTTCATAGATTTAACAGTGTCATTTCCAAACTTACTGTAATGCCTAAAAATATGATGAAAAACCTAAATCTTACAGGCGGGCTTGTATTTTCACAAAGAGTTCTTTTAGAGTTGCCGCTTGCCGGAGTGAGCCGTGAAGATGCATACCGTATAATCCAAAGAAATGCTATGAAAGTTTGGGAAGAGATACAGCAAGGCAAGCCTACAACCAATGAAAAAGGCGAGAGTTTGTATCTACAATACTTGCTGGCAGATGAAGAGTTAAGAGCAAAGCTCAGCGAAGAACAGATAAGGGAATGTTTTAATTACGACTACTATACTAAAAATGTAGATGCTATATTTAAAAGAGTTTTTAAAAATTGAACCCTCTGAACAAACCCTTTAAGCCAAGAGTTTGCCACGATAGGAACCCCGCTAGCTTTAACCATTCGACCCATCGGGCAAAATTGTCTATCAGGATTTATTCAAAGGATTCAATTAACAAACTGCGACTTAAAATAATAGTGTAAACCTTTGTTTTTTAAGCACAA
>DYLZ01000030.1:3720-13434 GCA_020721775.1 Sulfurovum sp. | reverse complement strand
AATTAACAAACTGCGACTTAAAATAATAGTGTAAACCTTTGTTTTTTAAGCACAAATAAATATAAGAAAAATTATAATATATCAAATAAAAAATATCTCCAATTTCAAATCATAAAGCATTTTTTTATTAAAATCTTTATAAGTAAGCATAAAAAATAAGGTTTACAATGATGATAAAAGTAGTTAAAAGAAACGGCAGAGTAGAGCCGCTTGATATCACAAAAATTCAGAAATACACCAAAGAATCAGTAAGAGATCTAGATAATGTAAGCCAAAGTGAATTGGAAGTTGATGCAAAACTTCATTTTAGAGATATGATAACCACAGAAGAGATACAGCAAACTCTTATAAAGACCGCAGTTGACAAGATTGACATTGACAGGCCAAATTGGACATTCGTAGCGGCAAGACTTTTTTTGTATGATCTTTATCATAAGGTAACCGGATTTACGGGCTACAACCACCTTAGAGACTATATGACAAAAGGCGAAGAAGAGGGCAGAATAGTTTTGGGACTTAAAGAGAAATATGATCTTGATGATCTCAATAGCTACATAAAGCCTGAAAGAGACTTGCAATTTACATATCTTGGGATTCGAACACTGTACGACAGATACCTGTTAAAAGATAGAAACGGCAATCCTATAGAGCTTCCTCAACAGCTTTTTATGGGTGTTGCTATGTTCTTGGCTCAAAATGAGTTTGATTGTCAAACATGGGCTAAAAAGTTTTATGATGTGATCAGTAGTTTTGAAGTTATGGTAGCAACGCCTACATTGTCAAATGCAAGAACTCCCAGACATCAGTTAAGCTCATGTTATATAGGCTCAACTCCTGATAATATTGAGGGTATTTTTGACAGCTACAAAGAGATGGCGCTTTTATCAAAATTCGGCGGCGGCATAGGCTGGGATTGGTCTTTGGTTAGAGGTATGGGATCTTCTATAGACGGACATAAATTGGCGGCCGGAGGCATCATACCGTTTTTGAAAATAACAAATGATATAGCAGTTGCCGTAGATCAGTTAGGAACCAGAAAGGGTGCAATAGCTGTTTATATAGAGCCATGGCATATAGATATAAAAAATTTTTTGGATCTTAAGAAAAACTCAGGAGAAGAGAGAAGAAGGGCGCATGAGCTTTTCCCTGCGCTTTGGATAAATGATATATTTATGAAAAGAGTAGAAGAAGATGGAATATGGACGCTTTTTGATCCATTTGAAGTAAATGAACTTACAACGCTTTACAAAGAAGATTTTGAAAAAAGATATATTGAACTTGAGAACGATGACAGCGTATCAAAAGAGGTTGTATCTGCAAAAGCTTTATGGAAAGATATACTAAGAAGCTATTTTGAAACCGGAAGCCCATTTTTGGCATTTAAAGATACTGCTAATGCAGCAAATCCAAATAAACATTTCGGCGTTATTAGAAGCTCGAATCTTTGTACGGAGATATTTCAAAATACATCACCAAATCACTATAAAACCAGAATTACATACAGCGACGGGAGTGTTGAATCTTTTGAAGAAAACAGTATCATAAAAGTTGATAACGGCGTGGAAAAATTGGCTAAAAAGCTAACTGCGCTTGACAGCATAAACGGCAAACAGATATGGATGGTTGACAAAGAGATGTGTGACGGCGATACGGCAGTTTGTAATCTTGCCTCAATCAACTTGGCAAAAGTCTGTACCCCTGAAGATATACAGAGAGTTGTTCCAACTGCAGTTAGAATGCTTGACAATGTAATTGATCTAAACTTTTATCCTCTAGCCAAAGTTAAAAAAACAAATGAAAAAACAAGAGCAATAGGTCTTGGTGTGATGGGCGAAGCACAAATGTTGGCTGAACATAAAATAGAGTGGGGAAGTAATGACCACTTTTATAAAATAGATGAGATCATGGAATCTATCTCATATTTTGCTATTCATGCATCAAGTGATCTGGCTCTTGAAAAAGGCAAATATCCCTATTTTGAAGGATCTGACTGGAGTAAGGGAATATTTCCTATCGATAAAGCAAATGAAAATGCCTGCAAACTTGTTGACAGGGGTGGGCTCTTCGGATATAGTTATGATTGGAATGCTTTAAGAGAAAAAGTAAAAAAAGACGGAATGAGAAACGGTTATCTTATGGCAATAGCACCTACCAGCTCGATCTCTATTCTTGTCGGCACAACGCAAGCTATAGAGCCTATTTATAAACGAAAATGGTTTGAGAAAAACTTATCCGGCATGATCCCAGTCGTTGCTCCAAATCTAAATCCCGATACATGGGGATATTATACGCCTAGTTTTGAGCTTGATCAAAGAGTGCTTATCCGCGCAGGAGCGATTAGACAAAAGTGGATTGACCAAGGGCAAAGCTTAAATATATTTATTACACTAGATAAAGCAAGCGGTAAATATCTAAACGATATCTATATGGACGCATGGAAATTTGGACTAAAATCAACTTATTACTTAAGAAGCGAATCGCCCGATACCGTCAAGAAAATAGAAGGTGTGGCGGATAGAAGTATAGAGTGTCAAGGCTGTCAGTAAATAAATTCAGGAAGTCATAGTTTATCACGATTATTACACAATTGTGATTTAAAATACGCTTATGAAAGCAAAAGATCCAAAGATGGTGTCCTATTTTTGATCTATTTTTTTAACTTTCTAGATACTTTTCTTTTTTTATACATCCCCCTAAATGTCCTTCTTTAAAAAAGCCTAGGAAAAGTATCGCTCTTTTGAACACTCTATAAGCCCATAAGTAGTATAATTTTTTTAATTATATAAAATTTGGGAGAAATGCTTATGGACCGCAAAAAAATATACAATCCAAATTCAGACGAACATACACGGGATCGTAAGATCTTTGGTGGAAATCCAACAGGAATATTTGAGCTTAATGATATAAAATATCAATGGGCATACAACCTTTGGGAAGTTATGTTAAACAATACTTGGTTTCCAAAAGAAGTCGATATGACAAAAGATGTGAGCGACTACAAACAACTTACAGATGCCGAAAAGACGGCATATGACAAAGTTTTGGCACAGCTTATTTTTATGGATAGTTTGCAAACAAACAATCTTATAGACAATATAAATCCTTTTATAACATCTCCGGAAATAAATCTTATACTTGTCAGACAAGCCTTTGAAGAGGCTCTTCATGCACAAAGCTATGCCGTTATGGTTGATAGCATTTCAACAAATTCAGACGAGATCTATGAGCTTTGGAGACGGGATATGATGCTTAAGCACAAAAATGATGCTATAGCCGCAGTTTACGAAGAGCTTGGAGTTAATCCAACCGATCAAAATATAGTAAAAGCAATGTTTGCCAATCAGATACTCGAAGGTATATATTTTTACAGCGGATTTACTTATATATACACACTTGCAAGAAGCGGTAAAATGCTTGGATCTGCCGATATGATACGATTTATCCAAAGAGATGAAGTAACACACTTGGTGTTATTCCAAAATATGATAAATTCAACCAAAAAAGAGAGACCTGAACTATTTACAAAAGAGCTTTTAGATGAAGTTTATGAAATGTTTGATAAGGCAGTTAAGCTTGAGAGCCAATGGGGCAAATACATTACCCAAGGACAGATATTGGGGCTTACAAATGATATTATTGAGCAGTATATACAATATCTTGCAGACGAAAGACTAAAAGCAGTAGGGTTAGAAAAGCTTTATAATGTGGAGCATCCTATAAAATGGGTTGATCAATTCTCAAAATTCAATGATCAAAAGGCTAACTTTTTTGAATCAAAAAATACAAACTATTCTATAGGCAGCCTTGATCTAGATGATTTCTAAAAGAAGAAATATCGATGTCAAGTTTGTAGAGTTAAATTCTAATATTCAAAGCTATGATGAGAGATTGGACCATCTTCTTCAAGCAGCAAGAAGCGGTCAAAACTCTATTATCGTTGCTTCTGAAGTCTATTTGAGCGACTTTGATTATGACAATATAGAACAAGCCTCCGGCTTTAGTGAGTTTGCCATAGATAAACTAAAAGCGGCAGTAGAAGATCAAATAGTTATCTTTACAGCTATTAGAAAAATTGACAATATTTTTGTCAATCAAGCCATAGTTATAAATAATCATAAAGTTATTTATACACAAGAAAAAGCCAAACTTTTTAAGCTCGGAGGGGAAGATAAATATTTTAGAGCGGGCAAGACGGATAAGATAAAACCATTTGAGATAAACGGGTTAAAAATAGGGATACTTATCTGTTTTGAGTTGAGGTTTAAAGAGTTTTGGAGATCACTCGAGGGGTGTGATATAGTCATTATTCCGGCAAAATGGGGAATCATAAGAGAGCTGCATTTTAAAGTTCTATCAAACGCTTTGGCTATCATGAATCAATGCTTTGTGGTTGCGCATAGCAGCGGAGACAAAGATATTGTCAATAACTCTATGATATATTCTCCTGACGGTCTCCTTGTGCCAGATATTGATCTAAAAGAGATAACAAAGATGAGAAGATATATAGTAATGGAGTAGGTATGTTAAAAAAAAGACTCTTGGAGAGAATGATAGAAGAGATAGAAAAAGGTTTCAAGCTTGACGATAGCGTTAAAAAAGCTTTTGCCTCTATAGATAGAGAGCTTTTTGTGCCGTCAGTGTTTAGGCATTTGGCATATCAGCTTGATGCACTTCCGCTCAGCGACAATCAATGGATAAGTTCGCCATTGACAGTTGCTAAAATGACACAGTATTTAGAAATGGACCGTGTTGATAGTGTACTCGAGATAGGCTGCGGAAGCGGTTATCAAGCGGCGATCTTGAGTAAGATGTGCAGACGGGTATTTACTATAGAGAGGATCAACGATCTTCTTAGAGAAGCAAAAAACAGATTTAACGAGCTTGAAATCCATAACATATTTACAAGATTTGATGACGGGCAGCTTGGATGGAAAGATTATGCACCATACGATCGAATACTTTTTTCCGCAACAGCTCAAAAAATACCGGATGTTATATTTGATCAATTGAATGAGGGCGGTATATTGGTTGCGCCGTTGCAGCAAGGCTCTTTGCAAATACTAACACGATTTTACAAAATAGGCGGCAAGATAACAAGCGAAGCTTTGGAGCAGTGTCTGTTTGTTCCTATTTTAGACGGCAGACAGAGGTAATACATTGATATTTTAGGTCTTTTTTGGCTATTATATTATATAAATTCAATCAAGGAGGCATTTCGTGGTAAAGTGTTATGTTAAAACAGGCCATAGACTTGAGATCATAAAAAGCCTTGAAATGCTCCAGGAATCAAAACAGCAAAAAAATGTTATGTGGATCGATATGCTTAGACCCACCAGAAAAGAGGTTTTGGCAATTGAAGATATGTTTGATATCAAATTCCCTACTAAACAAGAGAGCCAAGAGATAGAAATAAGTTCCAGATACTGGGAAGAGAATGACAGAATAGAGATAAACAGCTACTTTTTGATAGCAAACGAAACAAACCCATACAATGAAACTGTATCTTTTATTTTGCAAAATAAACTTCTTTTTTCCATAAGATATAAAGAACTCCATACATTTGATGAGTTTAGCAAAAGGTTTTTATCAACTCCAAAAGAGTTTAAAAACGGTTTTGAGATATTTTCTCAGATTCTAGATATCAGGATAGATGCAGATGCAGATGCTATCGAAAATCTATCAAAAGAAGTTGTCAAGCTAAGACGCCATGTGTTTACAGACTACACTAATGATGACGAAGAGATACTTGAAAAAATTTCATTATTTGAAGATTTCAATATGAAGATCAGGGAGAATCTTACAGATAAACAGAGGATTCTTACATCTCTTTTAAAATCATTGGCCTTTAGAGAGCAAAGCGATGATATACTTATCATGCTCAAAGATATAAAATCCCTTATAGAACATACGGATTTTAACTTTGAAAGGCTTGCCTACCTGCAAAGTATATTTTTAGGTATGCTCTCTATCGAACAAAACAAAACCGTTAAATTGTTCACTATAGTCAATGTTGTGTTTCTCCCTCCAACGCTTATCGCAAGTATTTATGGGATGAATTTCAAGGTTATGCCTGAACTTGGCTGGGGATATGGGTACCTTTTTGCAATAATTTTGATGCTTATATCGGCATTTACTCCGCTTTATATATTTAAAAGAAAAGGCTGGATGTAATTTTGGGTATATTTTTTAGATGGCTTCAAGCCAATTCTGGGAAACTGTTATTTGCAGCAGTGTCTATTTTTATAATCTTTTTGGTTTATACGCTAAACAATGTCCCTGTAAGCGGATTTGAAAATAAACTCCTCTATCTGCTCAAGAAATACGGTTATGTTATACTTTTTGTCTGGAGTATATTGGAAGGCGAAATGGGGCTTATTATGGGCGGGCTTCTTTGTCACTCAGGGGATATGAACCTGTTTCTTGCTATATTTGTTGCAGGACTCGGAGGATTTGTAGGAGACCAAATATATTTTTATACCGGAAGATATAACAAAGAGTATATACATAAAAAATTCGCACACCATAGCCGTAAATTTGCTCTTGCCACACTAATGCTAAGAAAATACGGAATGGGGATAATATTTATGCAGAGGTATATGTACGGAATGCGTACAATTTTACCAATAGCTATAGGACTAACAAGATATAGCGCCAAAAAATATGCTATTATAAATCTTATCAGTGCTTGGTGCTGGGCAGCACTTACAATTGTTCCCGTATGGTACTTTGGAAAAGAGATAACAGATCTGTTTCATAAACTGTTATCAAATTGGTATTATGCATTGCCTGTTCTCTTTTTGGCTCTATTTTTTATCTATAAAAAAATCAAAAAACATTATTAGTATCATTTGCCCCAAATAATACTGTTCGGTTTTTCTTCTAACTGTTTGCCAAGTTTGTCATAAGTAGCCACAGTTGTTCTTATTTCATCTAACAGCGCATTTGTTTTGCTCAAAGTTTCACTATTTACTGTATTCATAACGCTGTTGCTTGAGTCAATGAGTTTTTCCGCTTTTCTTATAGCTACATCGAATTTTTTAGCGCTATCTTTTACCGCAACGCTTGCATTGCCCACTTTATGCATAGTATCTACCGTGCTTGCCGATATTTTATCTTCTGTTTTAGATGTTTTTTCTATAAGCGCGCTCAACTCTACTCTAAGCTCTTTCATCTCGTTTGTGGTTTGTGCTAAGTTCTCAAGAGTCTTTTCTATATTTTTTGCATTTTTATCATTTAATATTTTGTTTAATCCATCTAGAGCAATGGATGATTTTTCACTTAAGGTGGCAATGTTGTCTGTGATCATGGCAATTTGTGATTTTTTTGATTGAATTATTCTTTTACCTTCTTTGTCAGGTTTTAGGGCAGGGGCTTTATTTGTTCCGCCTGATAATTCTATAAATGTAAGCCCGGTAAGACCAAAAACTTTCAGTTCAGCTTTTGTGTCGGTTTTTATAGGTGTACCGTTTTTAATCTTCATGGTTACTTCCACCTCTTCGCTATTTTTTGGATTTATCTCTATGGAGGTGATCCGCCCTACATCAACACCCATGTATCTTACAGTTGAATCATTCTGTATGCCGGCGACGGATTCACTCATATAAGTTTTATATTCTGTAAAATTTCTATCAGTTCCAATTCTTCCCATCCATATCAAAAACAGCACTAAAGCTGTTACAAGTGAGAGTACAAAAAAACCTATTAAAAATGTATTGTTTTTACTTTCCATACAGGCAAACTCCTTTAAACCTTATTATTGTAGTCTATATTGGCAAAAAATCTAGATATTGATGGATTATTTGATGATTTTGCTTCATTTAATGTTCCTTCGATCAAATCTCTTCCATCACCGATTATGACCATACGATCAAGGACATTTTGGATCGAGTCTGGATCGTGGGTTATCATGATAACAGTAAGTCCTAGCATATCTCTTAAATTTACGATCAATTCATCAAATGCTCTTGCTCCTATGGGATCCAATCCGCTTGTCGGCTCATCAAGAAAGAGAATTTTTGGATCCATAGCAAGCGCTCTGGCTAGTGACGCTCTTTTTTTCATTCCTCCGGAAAGTTCTCTGGGATATAGATTTGCGCTATAATCAGGAAGTCCAACCATTCTAATTTTAAGTTTTATTATCTCTTTTATAAGATCATCGGAGAGGTTTGTGTGTTCTTTTAGAACTATTGCTATATTTTCCGCAACGCTCAAAGATGTAAAAAGCGCGCCTGATTGAAAAAGCACGCCCCATTTAAGCCTAAGTCTATCTGATTCTTCATCGGTAATATTTTTAAGGCTTTTCCCCAGTATTTCAATATCGCCTTTTTGAAATTTTCCAAGTAGCGTCATGGCTCTAAGAACAGTGCTTTTACCGCTTCCGCTACCCCCAAGGATACCAAATATCTCACCTTCGTTTACATGAAATGAAAGTCCATTATGAATTATTCTGCCCCCCAGTATAGTAACTAGATCTTTTACTGTTATAATAGGCTGCATTTTATATATCCATTCTTGTGAGAATTATTGAAAAAATAGCATCAAAAAAGATGACGGCAAAAATAGAATCAACCACGCTTCTAGTAGTAAATATACCTATACTTTGCGAATCTCCGGTTACTTGAAAACCGCGGTAGCAACCTATAATCGCTATTATCAGCGCAAAAAAAGGCGCCTTAACCATTCCTATATAAAAATGTTTCATTGCAAATGCTTCGTAAAATCTCTCTATAAAAGCGTTGTATGATATATTTAGCTGAACATTTGCTACAAAAGCTCCTCCCGCCATAGCTATCATATCAGCATAAAATACAAGCAGCGGCATGGCAAACATAAGACCAAGTACGCGCGGTAAAACTATAAATCTAAAAGGCTCAAATCCCAATACTCTCATAGCATCAAGCTCTTCGGTTATCTTCATTACCCCTATTTGGGCAGTATATGAAGATCCGCTTCTTCCGGCCACTATAATGGCTGTTATAAGCGGGATAAGTTCACGCATTGATGAGATAGATATCATATCAACTATAAAAATATTTGCGCCTACTTTTTCTATCTGAACACCGACTTGATAAGCTATGACAAGTCCTACTAAAAAAGCGCTAAGTCCAACTATTCCCAATGCTCTAGCACCCGTTTGCTCAACCTGTTTTCCTATTTCCTTAATGCGCCACAGATATGGCTTGAATGATTCTCTGATGATATTGAGTACTGTTTCACCAAAAAAACTGACGAATAAAACAAATCCTTCAACCCATGACCTAAAAATATTTTGAGGCTTTTTTTCTGCAGGTGCAGACTCTGGAACAACCTCGGTATCAAAACGGCTGACAAACTCACGAAGTTTTTTAAATGCCTCATTTTCCAAATTAGGTTTATCAATGCCTAGTTTATCAAAAAATTTTCTAGCTATAATCATACCGGCAGTATCTATATATGTTATCTTTGACGCATCTATTTTTTTTATAGACGATAGATCAAGGCTGCCTAGCTTAGTTTCAAGAAAATCGGCATTTGCGATCTGCCATTCTTTAAGCAAAAATAGCGTCTTGGTCTCTTTATCTAAATAGATCACATCTTGCGATAATTGACCGGCATCTACTGTTTTGACCTTTTGCACCTTTTACCTTTGACTATAATAGGTCATTTTAGCATATTTTTTATATCACAAACATATTAACATCTATTTAAAGAGTTTTTGACTAAAATTAACTATAA
>DYLZ01000030.1:0-3620 GCA_020721775.1 Sulfurovum sp. | reverse complement strand
TAAACTTTTTAAGGAAATGTGATGAATTTAGACAAAGTGATCTCCGGGTTTTTTATTATATTGGCAATGACACTTAATTTTGGTTTCTTTTATGGCGACTTGGCAGATATGGCGCTTCACGACAAGTATGAACTTTTTGCTGCGATCGTAGTCAATATCATAGCAACAGTGCTAAAACTAGGAGACAGAACACAAATGGGTTCAGTTTTATTAGCTACAAGTTTGGTTGCTGTTATTCAGCTTATAGCTGCAGCTTCTGTGTGGACAATAGCTATTAATACTGTTGGAGTCATTGATAAAGAGTTGTCATCCGTTATAGTTAGCTTAAGTGGCGGTGCACTGCTTGCTAATATCACAAGTGTATTTTTGTATGTTGGCGACACATTAAAATCACGAAGATAGTCAACTATGAAAAATAGCTCACTCTGGATAATACTGCAAAGAATGAGAACGCCGTTTTTGGTGATAGTCATAACTTATACTATCTCAATAATCGGTATGCTTATCATACCGGGATTGGATAATGACGGTAAAGTATATCATATGAGTATCTTTGATGCTTTTTATTTTGTTACCTATACGGCAACAACTATCGGATTTGGTGAGGTGCCCTATACTTTTACTTATCCTCAAAGGATATGGGTAAGTTTCTCTATATATCTTATTGTTTTAGGTTGGTTTTATGGCATAGGTACGCTTGTGGCTCTTTTGCAAGACAAGTTGCTTATTCAAGAGTTAGCCAAAAATAGATTTAAAAGACAGATCAAGAATCTCAAAGAGAAATATATCTTAGTCCTAGGTTATAATCTAGCTACAAGTGAAATTATCAAAAAAGCGCTTGATAGCGGTATTAGAGCTGTAGTGATAGAGAAAGATGAAGCAAAAATAAATGAACTTTTGTTAGAAAATTTCACGCCGGCGGTACCGGTTCTAAATGCTGATGTGCATAACCCGCAAGCGCTTGAGACAGCAGGTGTAAACTCTGTATATTGCAAAGCAGTTGTTGCATTATTTCAAGATGATGCTCTAAATACAAGAATAGCCCTAACGGTAAAAATTTTAAATCCTAAAGTGCGACTCGCAGTAAAAGTAACTACTCAAGCCGGTGTTGAAAATCTTGAGGATTTTGGAGTTGATATCGTAGAGAATCCATTTGATATCATAGCATCTCAGATAAACAAAGCCCTAAATCGTCCACACTTGCTCACGCTTGAGAGATGGATATACGGCTCAAGCAAACTAACAGACTCATTTATGAGATTTTCTCCCGGACAATATGTAATGTGTGGCTTTGGAAGAATGGGGAAGGCTATATACAAAGTTTTAAAAGAAAACGGTTTGGAGATAAAGTGTATAGAAAAAGATGCAGTAAAGCTGAAATATCTTACAGATGATGAAAGAGATGATGTAGAATATGTAGAAAGTTATGATAAAAAAGCGCTTATCGGCGTTGGGGTAGAACAGGCAAAATATATCATCGTAGGCACCAAGAACGATACGATAAATCTCTCAATAGCGCTTACTGCAAAAAAGCTAAATCCAAATATTATAACAATTGTTAGAGAGAACGAAATGGAGGATTTTTCTATATTTCAAACAGATAAAATAGATCGCATCTTTATGCCGTCACGCATACTTATCGATAAAACGATCAATGCCATCATAAGACCAAGTGCTGACATATTTGTAAAAAATATAGATACTCTTAGTGATAAAGATGCTCAAAGTATTATAAAGACTCTTTTGGATATAGATAAAGATCCAATACTTTTTGAACTTAAAGTTACCAAAAATGAGAGCTTTGAACTCTTTAAAAGGCTTGAAAATAAAACAACCATAACCCTTGATCTGCTTCGTAAATCTTTAAAATATAAAGATCATCTCAATAATGTTTTTATATTTATGATACTTAGAAGAAGTGGGGAGATTATGTTTCCGTCTTGGGAAGAAAAACTTCAAAAAGATGATATTGTGTTGATAGGATGCGATGAGCATGCAAAAGAAGAGATAGAGCTTATCGCAAACAATTTTCATGAATTTGAATTTGCATTTTATGGCAAAGAACACTCTTTGCTAAAAAAAATTTTTGGTAAAGAGTAGGGTAGTATATTCCTTCCAATTTTTCTTATTTTTTACCTGTTTATGCAAAAAAATATTTAAAAATAAAGAAAAGTTTTTAAAAATATGGTCGGAGCGACAGGATTTGAACCTGCGACCACACCCACCCCAAGGGTGTGCGCTACCGGGCTGCGCTACGCCCCGAAAAATAAGAAGAGAAGTGTAGCAAAAAATCTTTTATAAATCAAGGTGGACAATCCGGATTGAGAGGCGATCTTTCTTTTAAAAAATTGATTTAGTAAAAAAATAGATGGTTAGTGTCCGCCCATCACTTTTTCTATCTCTTGGGGATTATCGTGAACCACAAAACAGCTTCTCATCGATATAGCAAATCTATCTGCTTCATCTTCTTGTTTCTTGAGGTTTACATCCACACATCCATCTTCCAAAAAGATTTCTCTTTTTGGATGTAATAAAATATCTCCTATTTCACAAAAAAGACTAAACCAAAATATATCACTATAAGAGCCTCGTATGGTCATACCGATAGCTTCTATGGTTTCTTCCAAAAATTCCCCTGCATGTATGGTTAAAACTGAAGTATATCTATTAGTCACCATAATGTTTACTCACTTCCTCGATTTTTGCTATATCGAATGTATTACCATCATTGGTAATAATAAGTCTGCAAGATCCGGTTTAAAGATAGTGCAGACTCTTCTTTTCTATCTCCTGTAAGTGGATGAAAATTTAACTGCGGAATGGTGTATAAATCATCAAAAGATTTGGCACTTTTTATCTTATAAATTGCTGAGTGCTTTTTGCACTTTTGGCAATAACTCCGCTTCTATCTTTTTGTAAGTTGCCTCAAACGCTTCATAACCTTTGCCATCCGGGTCTTCAAAGCCTACATGAATTTTGGGGATCGGTCTTGGAAACATGGGGCAAGTTTCATGGGCATGGTCGCAAACAGTCACTATGAGGTCAAACTCTTCATTTATCACTTCATCAAGCACTTTGGAATGATATTCATCATTCCAGATGCCTTTCTCTTCAAGTAGTTTTTTGGCATTTGGATTAACTTTCCCACTTGCTTTGACTCCGCTACTTTGTGCTTCTATTCCGTCAAGTTTAGCGTTGATTATAGCCTCTGCAATTATACTTCTACAACTATTGCCTGTGCATAATACTAATACTTTTTTGTTCACTTTTTCTCCTTTTTAGATTAAACACTCATCTGAATTTTTACATTTGATTATGTATTTATAAACGATACTACCGCTTGTAGCCCCTAAAATTGTAGCCATAATATATATCCACAATGACTCAAAATGTCCACTTACAAAAGCAGGTGCAAAACTTCTGGCAGGATTCATACTAGCTCCACTGATAGCTCCTCCAAAAAGAGCCTCAAATGCAATCGTTAACCCAATAGTAAGCCCAGCAAAACTCTTAATCGCTTTTGCATGTATGGCACTTCCACAAATAACAATCATAAGTATAAAACTTAAGGCTCAAGACAACTTAACGAGGTATAAAGTGCTAAAAAGGTACGATAATAC
>DYLZ01000002.1 GCA_020721775.1 Sulfurovum sp. | reverse complement strand
AAAAGAGACTACATAAAATCAAAAATCAAAGAAGCAAAACAAAAACACAACTTTAATGTTGAGATAAAATGGACAAAAATATCTTATAAAATGCTCCCATTTTACAAAGAACTTATTGATATTTTTACATCATATCAGGAGTTTCATTTTTTTAAAGCTATTGTTGTTGATACTTCAAAGATAAATTTTGAATATCACCAAAACAATAGTGATATTGGTTTTTATAAATTTTATTATCAAGTTTTGGTTCACAAAATGAATACAGCCACCCGACATAACGAATATTATATCTATGTAGATGACAAAACAAATAAGGTTTATAAGCCTTTACCATTACTCAAAAAAGTATTGAATAATGCTATTTATATCGGTGAAGTAAAATTGATAGAACCTAGAGATAGTTTTGAAAATCTTTTTATTCAATATGTAGATGTTTTGATAGGACTTGTATCTTATGGATACAATACAAAAAATAAAAATGGTGTAAAAAAAGAGTTTTATGAGTATGCTTGTGAGAAATTAGGGTTGCCACTTGATAAAAAAACCAAAAAATATACCGAACCCTTTAATATTTTTGAAATTGATTTAGATAGGAATTTTTAGTTGCTTTGTAGTTTTATCGAAAATCAAGAGATTGGTTTTTATAAAAATATCTATCGAAAATTTTACTGCACATCTCCCGTTTTAACTTTCGATGGAATCAGTGTAAAATTTTATGTCAGTGATTTTGACCATGCTTTTTATGAAAGTAAAAATCGAAAAGAAAAAGATAAATTAGTTTTTTCGTACAAAAGAGCAAATCGAATTTATTGGATAAAATGGGTTTTAGAAAATCCTCAAGCTCAATTATATATAGGATATAATTCAAAAACAAAAAGATATGACAATACTCGTCGAGTAGCTATATGCGTTGATGATTATGCAGTGATAATTGGAATAGATAGAAAAGATACAAAAAAAGCAAAATTCATTACTGCTTATGTTGCAGATGGTATAAATGGGAAAGGTGAAAAAGCTATTGATTTGATTAAGAAAGGACCTAAATGGAAGTTTTGAAAGCCTCTGTTTTTCACGGTCTTTCGACCTTCTCTGGCACAGAAGCTAAAAGCCTTTTGTAGGACTACAACACTTGGTAGAAGTCAATTTTATATATTATACCATAACGCATACATATAAAAACCTTAAAACTATAAAACAAAAAATAATTATAATTTAATCTATGAAAAACTAAGCCTTGACGGCAAATTGTATCCTAATATCGAAAATGATATTAATTTTGTTAAAGTTATTGTACTATATTCTATTCTTATCCTTAAACCCCACCCAATTTGGTTCTTGGTCGATTGGTGGGAAGCCGTCGAGTATCTCTTGCGGTTGGAAGTTAGTTTTGTATCTGAACGCTTTGCATCCATCCACCCAGTAACCTAAATATATCCATGATAAAGCCATACTTTTTGCCAACGCAACTTGATAAAGAAGCGAAAAAGTGCCGATGGAGAGATGTGAAAAGTCAGGGTCGTAGTAGCAGTATATGGAGCTGATACCGTCATCAAGTATATCTATAAGGTCAACACCAATGAGTTTTTCATCTTGAAAATACAAAACTTCTCTAGCAAAATTGCTTGCTCCATCTACAAAATTTTCAAAATACTCTTTGCCGTTTATCTTTTTATGCCTCCAGCCGTCTTTTTTTTGTTTGAAAAAATGATATTTGTTGTAAAGCTCCAAATGATGATTTGTAACCGTCGGTGTTTGTATGATGACCTTGGTGGCTTGATTTCTTTTGATAGCTTTTTTTTGACTTTTGCTTGGCGTAAAATCATCAACATTTATTCTGAGACTCTTGCACTCATTGCATCCTTGACAGACCGGATGAAAATAGTATCTGCCAAATCTTCTCCATCCCCTTTGTATAACTGCCGTGGCAAAAGTTTGATTTGGCTTTATGACATATTTATAGTGCATTCTAACAAGTTTATTTGGAAGATAAGCGCACTCATAATCTATCATAGAAAAGTCTGTTGAAGGCGGGTTTAGTAAATCATCTCTATTCATAACCGCGATTATACTAATTTTGTAGTAAAATTACACCAAAAAAGATTAAATAATGCTTCTTTATCAATCGCCAAACGGTTATTGTTACAATAGTGATTCTATTTTTTTAGCGCATTTTATCGCATCCTTTAAGCCGAGCGGAAGAGTGCTTGATGTGGGATGCGGTATAGGCGTGCTATCACTAATTCTTGCAAGAGAATTTAATATAAAGATCAGTATCATAGATAAGCAGCCGCATATGATAAATTTTGCAAAACACAACTTTGCCATAAATAACATAGAAGTTGATGTGTATAATGATAATTTTTTAGATTTTGAGCCAAAAATTAAATTTGACACCATTATCTCAAATCCGCCGTTTTATAGTCCAAATGTACTGCAAAGCAGTGAAACTATCATAAATATCGCTAGATATGCTCATCATCTTCCATTGGAGGATTTTTTTAGAAAAGTCCATAAGATACTTACTCCGCAAGGGAGGTTTTATTTTTGTTATGACTCTAAGCAAATAGTTGATGTATTGTATTTTGCAAGGAAATACCATCTGACACCGGAGGTGATAAGATTTGTTCATTCTAAAAAAGATAAAGATTCAAAACTTGTAATGATAGCTTGCAGGCATAACTCTAAAGCAGCTGCCAAAGTTGTTAAGCCATTAGTCGTTTTTGAAGATAATGATGAGTACGGCAAAGAGGCAAAAGAGGCTTTTAGGTTTGCATCTTTACATAGTATAAAAGGAGAAATGCATGAGTGATACATTTATGTCCAAGCAAGGGTATGGATACTGCTTTGATCCTTCAAAATGCGCTACTTGTGGCGGTAAGTGTTGCAGGGGAGAGAGTGGATATATTTGGGTAAAACATGAAGATATTGAAGCAATATCTAAATTTTTAGCTATGGAGATAGAGGATTTTGCTATAATGCACATTAAAAAAGTAGGACATAGGTACTCTTTGAACGAAAAGAAGTTGGGCGAAAATGATTATGCTTGCATATTTTTTGATGAAGAAAAAGAGCAGTGCGGTATTTACGAAGTAAGGCCTATGCAATGCAGAACATTCCCTTTTTGGGAACAATTTAAAAAAAATGAACAAGAGGTAAGAGACGAGTGTCCAGGAATCGTTTAGTCACAATATTTTTATCATTTTTGTTTGTTACCGCCATTTTTTTTATCGCTATAAAGATAATGCATAAAGTTATTGATAGTAAAAAAGAAGAGATTGTATCTGAGCCTATGAATCTTGATATTACGACAGAAGATGATAAGATCATGCATGGATTGTGGTATGAAGAGAATGGAGATCTGGCAAATAGTTATAAAGTTTTTTCAAAACTATATCAGGAGACAAAAGCAAAAGTATATCAACTCAAAAAGATACATCTTTCACTTTTGCTAAATCGGGATTTGGAAATATCCGGCAAAGAGCTTGATATTCTTTATGCTCAAGATCCAAATGATAAAGATGTGCTTAAGCTCATATTGACACTGCATTTGATGCAAAGTAAATTTGACCTTGCGAGCAGCGAGGCCGGAAGATTGACACAAATTTCAAATGATTATACAGATCTTGAGATAGCCAGCGATGCCTATCTTTATTCAAATGAACCAAACAAAGCCCTTGAACTCCTTAAGAAGATATATGACGAAACAAGCAGAGAAGATATACTTTTGAGAATAGCCTCAATTCTTTCGGATATGTATGGAGAGCATGAACAGGCAATCACTCTTTTAAAATCACATATACAAAAATTTGGAAGCAACCAGGCAGTTGAGCAAAAACTGCATGAGATTGAAAAGTTAAAAAACAGCGCAAAAGGTAAAATATAGATGTCTAAGATATTACAAGAAATTATCAGAGTCACAAAAGACGATCTGGAAAAAAGAAAAGTTGAATTTCCGATTGATTGGCTTGGGCGATCTTTGGCATACAACCCCTTTATTCCAAAAGATGTCAAATCCGCCCTTAGATCTACACCCCAAAATCCATATAGAATTATAGCCGAGGTAAAAAAAGCAAGTCCTAGCAAGGGAATAATTAGGGAAGATTTTGATCCTATATCTATAGCGCAGGCCTATGAAAAAGGCGGCGCAGATGCTTTGTCGATATTGACTGAGCCGCATTTTTTTAAAGGTGATAAGGAATATTTAGGGATGATTCGCAGATATTCTTCTTTGCCGCTTTTGAGAAAAGATTTTATAGTGGACAAATATCAGCTGGTAGAAGCGCTTGTGTATGGAGCAGATTTTGTACTTTTGATAGCCGCGGCTTTAAGTAAAAAAGAGCTAAAAGAGCTTTATGAATATGCAAGGCATTTAGGACTTGATGTGCTGGTAGAATTACATGATAAAAGTGATCTTATAAAAGCTATGTTTGCGGGTGCCGATATAGTCGGTATAAATCATAGAAATCTTGAGACATTTGAGATGGATATGAGTCTGAGTGAAAAACTGATTCCACTTATTCCAAACGGCAAGATTATAGTAGCCGAAAGTGGTATAGATAACCATGATACTGTTGTGGAGCTTTCTAAAATAGGCGCAGATGCCTTTTTGGTAGGCGAGCATTTTATGAGGCAAGACAATATTACTAAGGCAATCTCTGATCTAAAGTACGGCATGAAATAGTTTTATAAAAATATTTTTTGTGGATTCCTATGAGATTAGGGTGGCGGTGAAATAACACTGCTCGATATAATATTGTTTTTTTGATTTTAAGTTATTTTTTTCTATTATACTATAAATGGATAGGAGTTTCTATGTCGCTTTTTCAGATCATACTTATATTTGTTGCTGTTGCTATACTTGTTATTTTTTTTAAACAGCTGTATAGCGGCAATTATCCAAAAAGAGGAATAGATTATGAAACCAAATTATCAAATGAGCAAATAGGCGGCTTAAGTAATCCTGAAAAAATATTTGCAAAAACTAAACCGATTCTATCAAAGATAGATGAGCTCATTTTTAGCGCAAATGAATCTATTGGAAAAAAAGATTATGAAGAGGCTATGAAAGCTTTAAGAAGCGCATATATCATTGATAATAAAAATGTGGATGTAATATGCGGATTTGGTACTGTTTATTTTGAGACGGGAAAATTTGAAGATGCAAAATATTATTTTCAAAAAGCTCTTACGCTTGATGAGAATTGTAAAATTGCCAAAGAGATGCTAGAAAAACTATAACAAAGGAAATGTAATGAATACGCAATGTTTTGTAGAGCAGGATGCAACAAACAATATACTGTTAAGAGTTACAAATGTATGCGGATTGTGTTACAAGACCTTTGAAGAGGGTGAAACCATATATTACGATATGCACTCATATAGATATATTTGCAAGGATTGTATGGAAAAACTAGCTTTAAATATGAATGAGGATTGTGTAATTGAAGCAGGAGAATCCGGTTTATTTTAAATCAGTTGAACCCTCTGAACAAGCCATTCAAGCCAAGAGTTTGCCACGACGGGAACTTCGCTAGCTAACGCCTTCGACATGCCTGGCAAAATTGTCTATCAGGATTTATTCAGAGGATTCAATTATATATTTTATAGCATTTATATAGCTTGCTCCGCTAATGTCTGCCTTTTTATAAGCTTTATCAAATGCAGTTCCGTGATCAACCGAAACCCTCAAAAACGGCAAGTTAAGAGATACATTGATACTTTCATCAAAGTATAGCGCTTTTAGCGGCGCCAAACCTTGATCATGATACATCGCAATAAGATATTTATAATTTTTACGCACATTAGGTGTAAAGGCAATGTCGGGTACAAGCGGAGTTGGATTATAAATTTTATTGCCTATTTTTTCATTTGCGCCAAGTATTGCGCTCGTGATAATTTCTTCTTCATTTCCCAAAACCCCGCCGTCTCCGGCATGTGGATTGAGTCCAAGTACCCCAACTATGCTATTAGGTTTTGCAGAACTGTAAAAATCAAGCAAAAATTTTTCTAATTTTCCAAATGTTAAAGCATTTGGAACACTCTTTAGAGGTATATGCTCCGTAAACAGAGCAACATAAAGTTTTGGACATCCAAGCATCATAATAGCATCTGTGTTGCAAAAATCTCTCAAAGCATCCGTATGTCCTTTGTAAGGCACTCCTGCAAGTTCCCATGCTTTTTTATGAATTGGTAAAGTGCATATAGCATCGACTTCATTATTTTGCGCCAATTCAACAGCTTTTTTAAACGAGTCAAAACTGTATGCGCCGCTCTCTTTTGATATTTCGCCGCTTTGTATATTGAAATATTTTGAGTTTGGAGAAATAGTTTTGAAATTTGACGGTATATCAATATCAAGCAATTTGCAAACTTGATAAAGCATTTCTTTATCAATGATATAAAACGGCTCGATCATTTTTGAGACAATATCATGATTTTTTAAAATCAATTCTATGCCGATACCGTTTAGATCGCCGACACTAATGGCAACTTTTTTTACTTTATGCATTCTATCATATCTTTTATAGCTTTTTCCAAACCTGTGAATATCGATCTTGCTATGATGCTTTGACCGATATTAAGCTCTTCTATTTGCTCTATTTGCGCTATTTGTTTTACATTATGATAGTTTAAACCATGACCTGCCGCAACTTTTAGATTTATAGATGAGGCAAGTTTAGTTACATCTTTTATGCATTCTAATTCATTGGAGAGCATTATTTCAAGTTCGTTTCTTGGCAGATCTAGGCTCTTTATAGAGTGATGAGAATTTGCTAGCCCCCCATAGAGCATGGCGTATATATTTGCATAGCGACCCGTATGAAATTCTACCCACTGAACTCCCAGATCTTTTGATAACTCAACATTTTTAATGCTTGGATCTATAAAAAGAGAAACTTCAATGTCGTTTTCTTGCAGTTTCAAAATTGCATCTTTTATAGTGTTAAAGTTGTCTTCAAGAGCAAGCCCGCCTTCTGTCGTGACTTCCGCTCTTTTTTCAGGCACTATTGTTGCTCGGTGAGGTTTGAGAGAACAGACGATATTTATGATCTCGGGAGCAACAGCACACTCTAAATTTACAGGCAATGATGAAAGTCTAATAATGTCAATAATATCATTATCTTGTATGTGCCTTCTGTCTTCCCTTAAATGAACGGTTATCTGATCGGCGCCAGCAAGCTCGCAGATAGGAACCGCATTTAGCGGATTTGGATCGTTTATTTTTCTTGCTTCTCTTAAAACTGCTATATGATCTATATTTACGCCCAGTTTCATCTGTTTGCTCCGATAATGTTTTATTAATTATATCAAAAGTAATTATAAACATATCTCAAAAGAGACCATAAACACTCTATTACCAATCTTTTGCTAAAATCACGAATAATTTTTTAAAAAGGCTTTAAAATGGCAAAAAAATCTATCAAAAAAGTAGTGTTGGCTTATAGTGGCGGGCTTGATACGAGTATAATACTAAAATGGCTTCAAGATGAATACAACTGTGAAGTCGTTACATTCACTGCAGATCTAGGGCAGGGCGAAGAGGTAGAGCCTGCAAGAGAGAAGGCTTTAAAACTTGGTATAAAACCTGAAAATATATTTATACTGGATTTAAGAGAAGAGTTTGTAAAAGATTTTGTATTTCCAATGTTTAGAGCAAATGCAATATACGAAGGCGAATATCTGCTAGGCACTTCTATCGCTAGACCTCTTATTGCAAAAAAGCAGATCGAAATTGCGCAGCAAACAGGCGCTGATGCCGTAAGCCATGGAGCTACCGGAAAAGGAAATGACCAAATAAGGTTTGAACTCGGCTATTTGGCTTTAAATCCTGATATAACAGTAATTGCTCCATGGAGAGAATGGGATTTAAATAGCCGTGAAAAGCTTTTGGCGTATGCAAAAGAGAATGGTATAGAAATTTCAAAAAAACATCTTGACGAAAATGGTAATCCGGTAGTTAGTCCATACTCAATGGATGCAAATTTGCTTCATATATCATATGAGGGACTTCATTTGGAAAATCCAAATAATGAGCCGGAAGAGAATATGTGGCTATGGACAAATAGTCCTGAGAATGCTCCCGATGAGGCAGAATATATAACTATAGAGTACAAAAAAGGCGATCCTGTAGCAATTAATGGTGAAAAAATGTCTCCTGCAACATTGCTTAAAACATTAAATGATTATGGTAACAAGCACGGCATCGGCAGAATAGATATAGTTGAAAATAGATATGTAGGAATGAAAGCAAGAGGATGCTATGAGACACCGGGCGGCACTATCATGCTAAAAGCTCACAGAGCAATAGAATCGATCACACTAGATAGGGAAGAAGCTCATTTGAAAGATGAATTGATGCCGCGCTATGCAAAACTTATTTATACAGGCTATTGGTGGTCTCCTGAGAGAAAAGCACTTCAAGCAGCTATTGATGCAACGCAAGAGCAAGTAAATGGAGAAGTGAGAGTCAAACTTTACAAAGGCAATGTGATGGTTGTTGGAAGAAGATCGGACAATTCGCTTTATAGCGAAGCGCATTCTACTTTTGAAGAGGATAATGTATATAATCAAGCAGATGCCGAAGGTTTTATAAGACTAAATGCCCTTAGATTTATCATAGAGGGTAAAAAACAGCCACAAAGAATCAAAGATCTCATAATCGGCAAGTAAAAAACTGCTTGCCGATTTTATGAATTATTTTTTTAAAAAAATATTCATTTTTTTTAGTATATCTGACGGTTTAAAAGCAACGAGTTTATCTTTATATATAAGATCCGGAATTATTTCAAGAAGAATATAAAAAACCCATAATAATGGGTAAAACCATAAGTACTCACGCCTAAAACTTTTTTTGGTATATCTAATTGCAAACCACTCTTTGGCACTTTGGATATCTTGGCTAAAAAGCAAAGTTTGAATAGAAAACATCATGCCCCAAATTATATAAGTAATGATTGCGGCTAAAAAAGCACTCTGCACTCCGCTAAGTGATAAAATTGCGGCAAAAACTATTGCCAAGAAAATTGAAAAATACTTAAATCCAAAATATGCTATAACTATAAGCAGACAGACGATAAAAAGTAAATTTCCATACAAAATAAAAAGCTCTAAAAATGTAGCTTTTTCGGAAAATGTATTCCCAAAAATTATTCCCAAAAATATTATTAAAAATATAAACAAAGCAGTTAAAACTAAATATATAAAATCTTTCATTTTTGATTACCTTCTAAGCCATATAGTTTAAATAAATTGCCTAAATCAGGAGTTTTGCCAAGCCATTTTTCATATAATACTCTCATATTATTTAAACTCCCCTTTGCAAGAATATTTTCTTTATACCCTAAAGCTTTTGATCTATTAAAATTGCCACTTTCATCTATGCATTCAAAAAATGCATCCGCGCTTAAAACTTCCGCCCATTTATAGCTATAATATCCGGCAGCATATCCTCCGGCGAAAATATGGCTAAAACCGTTTTGAAATTTATTATATTTCGGCGGCGTTATTAGAGATGTTGTTTTTCTAATTTCATCAAGAAGGATCTGTGCTTCATCGGAATTATATAGTTTTAGATGAAGTTTGATGTCAAACATAGCAAATTCAAGTTGTCTTAATATGCCAAGTGAAGCTTGAAAATTTTTACTCTTTTCTATTTTTTCCAATAAACAATCAGGCATACTTTCTAATGTTTTGTGGTGTTTTGCAAAAGTTTTAAGAATCTCTTTTTTGTAAGCAAAGTTTTCTAGGAATTGCGATGGAAATTCCACAACATCCCATGCTACGCCATTTATTCCGGAAATTGATCTTTCTTGATTATTGCTAAATATATGATGCAAAGCATGTCCCATTTCGTGAAATAATGTAACTACATCATCGTGCCTCAATAGCGATGGCATCGTGTCTGTTTTTGGTGAAAAGTTGCATACAATAAATGCCGAAGCAAGATGCTTTTTATCCTTTGAGTCAATAAAATGAGTCTCAAAATCATGCATCCAAGCGCCGCCGCGTTTTTCTTTTCTTGCTTCAAGATCAAAATATAGTCTGGCTTTTGGCTTATTATTTTCATACATATCATAAACTTTTACGCATTTATGCCAAAGTTTTAAATCTGTCTTTTTAAATTTAACATTAAAAAGATTTGATACCATATCCAAAAGTCCGATTAGCACTCTTTCTTGTTCAAAATATTCTTGAACTTCAGTTTCATCAAAATCAAATAACTCTTTTTTTAGTTTCTCACTATAGTATCCGATATCATAGCTCTCTAATTTTTCAATTCCATCAAGCTTATAAGCATATTTACTTAGCTCTTCAAGTTCTTTTTTGGCATAAGTTTTTGCAATGTTCGCTATTTTTTCCAAGAATTCAATAACATCATTTGGAGTATCGGCGTCTCTTTTTTCTAAAGCAAGCCAAGCGTAACTTTCAAAGCCAAGAAGCTTTGCCTTTTCATCTCTCAAAGCTAGTATCTCATCTATAATTTGTGAGTTTTGGGGTGCTCTAGTTGTGTATGCTTGATATAAACTCTCTCTTATTTTTCTATTTGGCCCATATGTCATATAGGCTATATAGCTAGGCATTTGAAGTGTAAATTTGTAGCATGTTTTGCCGTCTATTTCTATTTTTGCACTCTCTATGGCATTTTGTGGCATATTTTCAATATCTTTTTCACTCTCTATAATTAAGCTAAAAGCATTTGTTGCATTTAAGAGATTTTGAGAAAACTGATTTGATAGCAGACTTAGTTTACTGTCTATCTCTTCTAATCTTTCTTTTGTGGTTTGTGGCAGATCAACCCCTGAGAGTTTAAAGTCTTTTATATTTTCACTAATGACGCGTTTTTGTTCGTCTGAATTTGCATTTATAGTTTTTAGTTTTTCGTATAAAGCATTGTTGTGTGCTAATTTAGTATGAAATGATGAAAGAATCGGCAATGCTTCTTCATAGATTTTTTGATTTTCTTCACTGTTCATAACGCTATTTAGATGACTTAAGGGAGTAAAATGAATATTTAATATTTCATCCAATTCTTCTAGTATTTTTATAGTTTTTACAAATTCTATTTCTTCACTCTCAGATATTTCTTGGACAGCCTTATTGTAGATATTTATAATATTTTCCAATTCGGATATAAAAGTAGAATAATTTGGTTCTTTAAATTCACAAAACATAAAAAATTGCCTTTTTAATTTCATTATATCATAAAATTAAATCAATTTTTTACAGCTTTTGGTACAATTTAGAAAAGTTTGAAAGGTTTTTAAATGATTATTATACCAGCAAGGATTGGCTCAACTAGATTCCCAAATAAAATATTGGCAGATATTGGCGGAATGCCGATGGTTATTAGAACAGCCAAATCAGTAGAGGATATAGACGATGTTTTAATAGCAACTGATAGCGATGAAGTTATAAAAATAGCCGAAAGTTTTGGCTATAAGGCCGTGTTAACAAGTTCAGGGCACCAAAGCGGCACTGATAGAATTTTTGAAGCAGCAAAAAAAATCGGTTTAAAAGGTCAAGATGTGGTTATAAATGTTCAAGCCGATGAGCCTTTTATAGAAGAACAGGTCGTAAAAGCTGTTTATGATCTAACAAAAAGTAATTTAAAAAATGAAAATATCTTGATGAATTCTTGTTATAAAATATTAAATTCCAGTGAAGCTGATGATCCAAACTTGGTAAAAGTAGTTACTTCTAGGGACGGTAATGCTCTGTATTTTTCAAGATCTAAAATACCATACCCTAGAGATCATCACTTTGATGAGTTTAAAGGCCATATCGGGATATATGGTTTTAGTATGATCGGATTGGAAAGATTTTGCACTCTGGGCGCCGCCCCAATAGAGCATATCGAAAAATTAGAACAGCTTAGAGCTTTATATAATGATTATAAAATATCTATGATAGAAGTCGAAACACAAAGTTTTGGAATAGACACACAAGAAGATCTGGAAAAAGCGTTAAAGTTTCATATACTATAAATACATATAGTATATGAAAAATAGATAGGATGAGAAAAGATTCTCATCAGCCTCCTTGGGCAGCTTTGCCAAGATCCCACATAGGCATAAATATACCAAGCGCCATAAGAAGAACAAGACCGGCAATAAAAAACATCATGATAGGCTCTATGTATGAGCTTAAGTTGTCAATGATGCTTTGAAATTGCATATCATAATACTGTGTAACTTTTTCAAGCATATTATCAAGCTGTCCACTGGCTTCCCCGGCTCTTATCATTTGAAGCAGCATATTTTCGAATAACCCTGTTTGCTCAAATGATTCAGACAAGCTAAAACCTCTTCCTATGTTTGCATTTACACCTTCAAGCTTTTGTCTGATCGCAAGATTATCAACCATTCCGACAGCTGTATCTAGCGCATCAGAAACAGGTATGCCTGATTTTATCAGTTCGCCCAAAACAAGAGTATATCTATGCATTGTAGATAAAAATACAACCTTATTAATAAGGTAAAATCTTTTATTTATCAGTATTGTATCAACTTTAAATTTAAAATCTTTATTGTTTTTATAATAATACAAGATGCCGTATATCGCTCCAATTAGGCCTATCAACAATATAAGACCATAGTTGCTGAATGCGTATTCAATTCCTAAAAGTATTTTTGTCGGAAGCGGCAGTTCGGTTTTAAATTGTTGAAATATATCTCTAAATTTAGGCACAACGACCATAATAAGAATTGTAAATGCAATTGCCATTGCGGCAAGCGTTATTAAAGGGTATCTGATAGCTTTTTTAAATTTTGCGTTATTGTCTCTAATGTTTTCTAGTATGCTCGAGAGTTTAGTAAAAGATGCCGCAATGCTACCGGTTCTCTCTCCAAGTTTTGCCATAGCAAGAGTTATATGTCCAAATTCATCTCTATACCTTTCCATGCTATCAGACAAGCTTTTTCCGGCATCAATATCGCTGCTTATATTATAGTATATGTCACTTAGCTGTTTGTTTTGCGTGTTTACTGCAACATCGGCTAGCGTATCGTGTATAGGAAGCCCGGCATCGGTCATAACAGCAATTTGTCTTATTGTTGCTATTTTGTCATTGATGTTAATACTCTTTTTGAATTGTTTTTGCAGATCTGCAAAAAAATCTTTAGCCAGTACATCCAGCGGCGCTGCCGTAGCTTCTATTTTCGTGATTATCGCAGAATTGTATTTATGCTTTATTTTCTCTTTCGCATCAATTTTATTTTCAGCTTCAAGTATTTGAGCTTCTCTTTTTCCCTTGTGAATTAAAGAAATCTTAAAATATCCCATTTTATAACCTCGCTACTCTATATATTTCTTCAACTGTTGTTTTGCCTTCCAGAGCTTTTTTGATACCATCTTCAAACATATTCATAAAACCATCTTTTATGGCTTGTTTGGTTATCTCTTCTTTGGATGCATTCGAAGCGATCATACGGGAAAGTTTTTCTGTAACAACCAAAACTTCAGATATCATTTCTCTGCCGGCATATCCGCTATGGTTACATTCTTTGCATCCGGCACCTTTGTAAAAAATCGGATTTTCAGGAATGTATTCTGCGATATCTTGTAAAAGTTTTTCCGGCAATTCAACTTTTGTTTTGCAGTGTACGCATATTTTTCTAACAAGTCTTTGCGCTTCTATGGCGATTAAAGCTCCGCTTACGAGATAACTTTCGATCCCCATATCCAAAATTCTAGTTACCGCGCTTATTGCATCATTGGTATGCAGTGTTGAGAGAACCAAGTGACCCGTAAGTGCTGCTTGTATGGCAATTCTAAGTGTCTCTTGATCTCTTATCTCACCGATCATTATTTTGTCCGGATCCTGCCTCAGGATAGATCTAAGCGCACTTGCAAAAGTAAGATTGGCATTGGGATTTACTTGAACTTGCTGAATACCGTTTAATTGGTATTCAACCGGATCCTCAACAGTTATTATTTTATCTCTAACATCTCTAATGGCATTTATGGCGCCATATAGCGTAGTTGTTTTTCCGCTTCCGGTCGGTCCTGTAACGAGCACTATCCCATATGGAACCTTGATGGCTTGTGAAAATTTTTCAAATGACACTTTATTCATTCCGCTATCTTCAAGTTTTATCATAACTTTTGATTTATCGAGTATCCTTAGAACGATAGATTCTCCAAGGAGAGTCGGAAGAGTAGATACCCTGAAATCATATTCTTTGTTGTTTACACTTTTTGTGATCCTGCCGTCCTGAGGTTTTCTCTTTTCTGCAATATCCAGATTTGACATTAGTTTTATTCTTGAATCAAGCGGGGCAAAGATATCTTTGTCAAAACTGTAAAGTTCTCTAAGCAGCCCATCAACCCTGATCCTAACTATACAGCTTTTTTCAAGCGCTTCAATATGTATATCACTTGCTCCCGCATAAATAGATGCTTTGAAAATTATATCAATAAGCTTAACTATAGCAGAGTCTTCTTCATTGTCAAAATCATTACCTTTTTGGGTTAAGTCTTTTCTTATTTCGCTTATTATATTTTTAATACTTTCACTTGTTTCAAGTCTTTGAAGATTTTGAGCAATTAATTTTGGTTGAGCAAATGCAATAACGATCGGTTTTTTTGGAACAAGTCTTTGCAGTGCCTCTTTTGCCTCGAGATCAAACGGATCGGCAAAAGCTATGGTAATATTTAAATCTGTTTCTTCAATCGGAATAGCGCTATACCTTAGAAGATGAGAAAATGAAAATTTTAAAAATAGTTTCATATCTATCTCAAAATTTTCCAGATCTATATATTTGATACCCAACTCTTTGGCCAATCTTTGTAACAGATCATTTATATTAAAACCATCCATATGATCAAGCTGCTCTAGCGCTATCTCACCTTGTCTTATTTTTTTAACTAAAAAATTTTCTAGAACATCTTTCTTTAAAAAACCCTCTGCTATTAAATTTCCAAATGTGATTTTTTTTGGGGGTCTCATTCGTACAAGTTTTTCAATATCAGATTTTGTAACGATATTTTCATTTATCATCATTTGAATAACTTTTACCATTTTTAAAAACCCCCGCTATAATTTGACATTACTTATTCTCATTTTCAAATTGATCTATTATGTTCAATGCTTCTTTTGAGCCTGTTTTAGAAGCATAAGCTCTCAAAATCCTAAGAGCTTCATTTTTGTCGCCAAGATAATATTTAGACTTTGCCATTATAATCCAACTGTCTTCAATTTCTTCTGTTATCTTATTGGTTTCTATTGCCCAAAACAGTGCTTTATTATACTCTTTTTTTTCATAATAGCTAATAGCTAAAAATAAAGAGTCGTTTGGATCATGATATTCATTAAATCTTTTCATAATATCGATAAGAGTAGCCACATTAGACTCTCCTCCCAGGCTTACTTTTGTCTTTCTTTTTGGGGCAGCATAATTTTCGTTGTTATTTGTATTTGAGTCAAATGCAGATCGATTTTTCATCTCTTGAGTGCCCAAGATACGCCCGCTTGTAATTTTTTGATCTTTAGGATGAATATTATTGATCTGTTTTATAATTTGTTCACTTTGTTTTTTTGTATTAGCCGTAATAATTTGTATATGTTTTTTTGATTTACTGTTTGTAAGAGTTGGTTCAAGTATATTTAAATTTGCATTTATATAAAGTTTTATTTTTTTTTTGCTTTGCGGTATGTTGGAATTTTTTAGCGAATTATTTATTAGCAGAATAATAAAAAACAAAAATCCCATAAAACCAATCAATAGCAGCGCTAATACCGCATATTTTTTTATTTTATATTTTAATAGTCTTTGTTCCAATATATTAATGTTATGCATTTATATATCCGAGTTTAAGTGCGGCTATCTCGACAAGAGGAGAAAAACCTTTGTTTATATTTGCAATTTTTTTTGGTTCTTTTTCTTCGTAAAATTCACATATCTCAAAAATCGTATACATTAACTTATTGCATTCTCTAAAGTTTCCGTTAGTGAATTTAAAAATTAATTGAAAATCTTTTTCTTTAAAATAATTTGAAATATCAAATAGATTTTTTTTCAATAGTTTTTTATTGATATATGTTGAGAGTTCTTTAATATTGACATTTTTTAATTCTATCATCTCCCATATACGCGAGCTAAAATGACTATGAGCCAAAAGCTCTTCTTTGTTATTTTGATGGAGAGCCATTATAAATTTAATAGATCCGGTATCTGAGAGCAGTCTTATTTTTTCTAAAATATCAATTCCATACATTTGCGCTTCATCCAACAAAAAAACAAACTCTTTTTTGTTTAAAATACTTTTTGCATATTTTATCAAACCTAGAAAATTAACTTCATTCCCATCGGGTACATATTCGCCTGTAAAAGCATAAAAAATCTGTCCTAAAAATTCCTTTTCATTATTCGATGGCGTATCTAGATAAAAAAGTTCTTTCTGGTATTTTTTTTTCTCAAAAAGATTTTTTAATAAGATTGATTTTCCGGTTCCAGGTTTGCCATATAAAATAATCATTTTAAATGGCTTTTCGATTGCATCTGCTAATTGCCTAAAGGCAATCATAGATGACTCTAGTTCTATATAGTCCTTAATGATTATATTATCTAAAAAAGCATTTTTTGCTATTTTAAATCTACTTTTCATTAAGCTTGCTGTATCCCAAATCTTTCATAAGAGTATCTTTTGGTGTTTCAACAATATGAGGAGTTATTATAAGCACCAATTCTTCAGTAGTTTTTATATTTTTTTCCCTCTTGAATGCATAGTTAAGAATTGGAATATCACCAAGTATCGGAACTTTGTTTGATTCTACGCCTTCTTTGGATGAAATTAGTCCGCCCAAAATAGCGTGCTCACCGTTTTT
This sequence comes from Sulfurovum sp., assembly GCA_020721775.1. GTDB lineage: Bacteria > Campylobacterota > Campylobacteria > Campylobacterales > Sulfurovaceae > BN30871. The sequence continues at coordinate 45,839 of DYLZ01000002.1, read as the reverse complement.
AACTTTTATAACAGAAGCCAATTGTCTTCTTACTAGATCAGGCGGCATGGTTCTTTTTCCATCGGTAGATGATGTTGTATTTATAGTGTCCGAAATTGATGGATTTATTTTAAGTGTTATCATGCCGTTATCGTCTATTTCCGGCGTGATATCAAGCAAAATACCTGCAAATACAGAGTTGATCTCTTCTCCTTGAGCCGATGTAGAGCCGCCGCCGCTGGCTGTCGTGCTGGCAGCTGTTATTTTGTAAAAAAGCTCTTTACCTACACTTATCAATGCCGGCTGGTTATTTAGCGTCATTACTCTAGGACTTGAGATACTTCTAACATCTCCTTGTGTTCCTAGAAATTTTACGATATCAGCCACATTTACATTTCCCGTAGCAAATACAGATGCTCCGGCCGGATTTGAGGCTTCATCGCGAGCCCATTCCGTAATTATATTATTTTCAACTTTGGTTGGATATATATTTCTGGCCGCTTCTAGGGTGGTATTGACAGCTAAATTTTGTAAGCTGTATATTTGCGACCAGTCAATACCTGTTGTTTTACTGTCATCAAACTTAACTGACATTATGCGTACATCTATTAAAACCTGTTTGTTAAGTTGATTTGTCAGTGTATCTATATACTTTGCAACTCTGTCTATCTGAGCAGGAGTGCCTGTTACTGTTATCATTCCGGCTTCTGCATTGACTATTGGAGCTACAGGATTGTATTCCCATACTTGACCGTCAGGTCCCACCCATGATTTATCAGAGGTTTTTGCAAAATGTATACTTCCGTCACCGGCACTTACCAAAATCCTTTGTATTTCTAGTCCGATATTTTTCCAAAATAAAAACTCATCATTGCTTTCAATGCTTATACCGGTGTGAGATTCTGAACCGCCCCCCATAGTTGTGGTTGTACTTTGGCTTGAGCTTGAGCCTGAAGTCGATGTTCCTGTGCCGTTTCCTCCTGCTATGATAGTAACTCCGGCATTACTTTTTCCAACACGATTACCTGATATATAATGAACTCTAAAAGTTTTTGTTATAAGGTATGAGATCGTCAGCTTATTGCCCTCAATAGAGTAGTGCAGATCATTGTCTTTTAAAACAGTATTTAAAAATGTTCTCATTGTGGCATTTTTAAGTTTTACATAATAAAGTTTTTTGTTCATTCTCATTTTAGCAGCTTCATCTTTTACGATGACGCTGAGTCCACAAGTATCTGCTAGGTTATCAATCATATCACCAATTGTTAAACTGCTATCTGCTGTTACGCTAAAAAGTCTTGTATCGCATTGTCCGGCATTTGCCAAACTATTTATTAGTGCAAAAATAATAAGACCCTTTGAGATTTTTTTACCAATACTAATGAATTTCATGATTGCCACCTTCCTTAAAATTTAATCAATTTTTTTTCATTTGAACCGCGGTTTAAATGAATTTTTTTTGTTTTTTTGCCATTGTTTAAAAAAACGCTGCTCTGACCTATTTTTGTTATCGTATAACTACCCGCAGTATCCCCGACTTTTTTCCAGCTGCCGCCAATAAATGCTTTGCCGTTCATGATCGCACTTAGCTTTGTTGCATTGGAATCTTCATCGGTTTCTTTTGGCATTATTATTGCCCCGGTTGTTTTATTTCTATCATAGTAAACAAAAGGGTCGGCAACAACATTAAATATAGAACTGTTTAGACCGCCTCTCGGCGCTCTAATTTGCGCTACTTTTTGGTCTATGTCTTTTATGCTAAGCGTAGCTGATAACAATGTGCCCGTAAGGACAATTGATAAAAATATTGTATATTTCATCTATTACTTATCCCCCATACTGAGATGTTGAGATCTGCTAAAATCGCAGATTTTTGTTTGTTGACTTTTAGCTGGCTGCCGTAAATATCTGTTACCAATCTATTTTGTTCTATGTCATTCATGAATTTTAAGATGTCCTTATATTCGCCTTGACATTTGATTTTTATCTCTAGCACATGTCCAAAAGTAGTTTTGTTTGATTCTGTAAAATTATTATCCAATTTTAAAATATTGACATTATTTTTAGATGCTGTTGTTGTTATGGAATCTAGGAATGTTGACCAACTTTTTTTGTCAAATATCATATCCTCAAGTTTATGCATACTATTGTTGATCAATGCAGTTTTATTTTCCATATCTGCAATTGCATGCTTTTTTTGTTCAATTTCGTTTGAGAGCTCTTTTACTTTGTAATCTTTGTCACCATGAACGGTAATTGACGACATATACGCTTCTTGTTCATCTAAAACTTTCTGTATTTTTTCTTTTTCTTCTGCTGTAAAATTATATCTATCTTCTGCCAAAGGTAAAAGTATATAGTATGCAAGAACAGCTATAAGCACCCCCACCCCATATATCATGATATTTTTTTCATTTTCCTGTTTTGCATTTAGATAGATATCCAGTTTTTCAAGTATGTTTTCTAAAAAAATCATTTTAGCTCCATTCTTAGCTCACCTTCGTAAAATGAGCTATTTTGATCTTTTTCCAATAGTTGCATATTGATATTTTTGATATTTTCATATTTTTCAGAGATAAACTTGATAAATTCTGTAATTTTTTTATCGTTATCTCCAATTAGTCCGATAGAAAAATTATTGTCATGATTTTGAAATTTTTGTATAGTAACACCAAATTTTTTTAAATCATTGGATAATTCGTAAAATATCTTTGATTTCATTATATAGTTTACTTTTTTATTATAGATGCTATCAAGCGTTTGAGCTTTTGAATCATATGCTTCTTTTTTTGTTTTTTCTTCAATGCCGAGTATTTTTAACTCATTTTCTTTTTCAGAAATTATAGATTTGTATTTTGCAACTTCAGGCGCAAGTTCTTCTGATCTTTTACTGTTCGTATATGATTGTATATCGTTTATATATGAATATGCCAAATAGTAAAGCGGCAAAGATAAACCGATAACCGTAGCAGCGCCGGCTGCTATCAAAAATTTACCGCCCGACCTTTTTGCAAAAGCAGGGGGTCTTTGAAATTGCGTCAGGTTGACAGCTGAATTTGTATCGTTGATGTAGTCAATAGATGTTTTTGCAAGCATTAACTCAAGTTGAGTTACTTTATTGTGCTTGCTTTTATCAAAACCGAGATCAAAGTCCCAATTTTTTGAACTGTTGCCTATGTAATTTAATATATATTTATGACACAATGGAATATCACCAATATCGGTACCTATAAATATATCATCAATGGTTTCGATCTTAAACGCTCTTTTTGAATATACAATTACATCGTTGATCGATAAAAAGAAATTACCGAATATTTTAGCAAGAGATTGTGATATATTTGTATTTATCCCATATAGGTTATCTTTTAGCAACAATTCTAAAAAAGATTCTTTATCTATATGGCTTCCAACTGTTTCACAGTATTTATCGTGCAACTTATCTATGGAATAGTCAAGACCTTTACTATAAACAAAATTTCCGTCTTTGTATATAGCGATAAAAGCATCTTTATGCATTAAATATATAAAAATATGAACTTCATTCGTTTGGAGTAGATTGTTCTTATAAAGAGTTCTACACAATAATGGAGCAGGGGTAACCAGATCTATATATTTTAGATTTTTTTTATGATTTTCAAAAAGTGTAAAATTTTCTTCAGATTTGGTTGCAAATACATGAAAAACCCGCTCATCGGTTGCACTTTCCGATTCTATATAGCTTATGAGGTATTCATTCTCCTCTTCACTTATACCGAGCTCTTCTTGCATTTTAATTTCAATAGCGCTGGCCATATCTTCATCCGGAATTCTACGGCTCATACTAATTGAAGAGATTAATAGATCTTTATTTGCTATAAAAGAAGAGACGAATTGATCTTTTGAATATGATGGCTTGGCAATAAAATCTACAGAGTTGTTTTTTACGATAGAGTAGTTATTTTCATACGGATCGATCGTAACTATGCTGCTAAAAGGCGATTTAGTGACTTGCAACTTTTTAAACATAGACACCTTTCTAAATAAAGATTACCCTAATTCTATAATGTAAATATTTAAATAAATCTTAATATTAAAATATATAACCAAAATTTTCTAATTCAGATTTATTTTTACTCCACCCGCTTTTTACGCTGACATGGAGCTCAAGATATATTTTTTTACCGGAAAAGCTTTCAATATTTTTTCTAGCAAGCATGCCGATTCTTTTTATGCTTTCTCCGCTTTTGCCTACGATAATCTTTTTTTGTATCTCTTTTTCTACGATTATAGTCGCCAAAACCCTGTCCATATATATATCTTCGTCTATTTTGTCTATTATCACATCGCTCTCATAAGGTATTTCATCGCTCATATTTTCAAAAATAGATTCTCTTATAAATTCTTTATAAATAGAACGAATATGTTCCGTTGTTAGGATCTCATCATCATAAAGCCAAGGGTGCTCAGGCATATATTTTGAAACAATATCTAAAAGTTCCTTTTTGCCCACATTTTTATTTACGGAAAATGGGATAATAGCTTCGAAATGTTCTTGAAATTTTTGATATTCCCCAAGTTTTTGCAGCAGCTTGGCTTGAGGAACTTGATCAATTTTATTTAAAACTATTATATGTTTAGTTTTTTTTCTTTCGCTTAACTGCAAAAATTTCTCATATTCATCCGTTTTGTCGCTTGCCGGCGCAACAAACAGTATCAAGTCACAATCACCGATCGCCTTTAGCGCTTCTTCCAGCATAAATTTATTTAATAATTTCTCTTTTTTGTGAATACCGGGTGTATCTACAAATATCAATTGTGAGTTGTTGTGCATAACAATTATTTGCATTCTTTTTCTAGTAGCTTGCGCTTTTTTTGACACCATTGCCACTCTCTCGCCTACAAGCAGGTTTAAAATGGAACTTTTCCCGGCATTAGGCCTTCCAACTACTGCTATGAAGCCTGCTTTTTGATCTTTCATTTAATTTCCATAAAATATAATTTATTGTTTTAAGTATACTAATCTACACCTACAACTTCTACTTTTAGTTTAACATGTATCCCATGACCAAGCTTTAGATCAACTTCATGTAAGCCTGTAGATTTGATAGGTTTATCTAAATGGATACTTTTTTTATCATATTCAAAACCAAACTGTTCTTTTATGGCTAAAGCAATATCATTGTTTCTTACCGAGCCTTGTATTCCGACAGGTGCGTTATGTTTTTTTATTATTATATTTTTAGTTTCTAATTCGATTTTTTCTCTATTTAATCTTTCTAATTCTTCTTTTTCAAGCTTTTCTTTTAAAGCTATTTCGGCTTTATAGTTTTCTATAACCTCAGGAGTCGCTAGTTTTGCAAAACCTTTTCTTATGAGAAAGTTTTGACCATATCCATCTTTTACATCTTTTATCTCACCTGCGCGTCCTAATGTTTTTACATCTTTTATTAGCAGTACTTTCACTAATATTCCTTTTGTAGTATTAAGTTGATTTATTTTATATATTGTACCAAAAATATGATAATCATTAATTTATGATTTACATATAGTACGAAGTTTGTTATTGAAATAGATTTGTCACCCCGCTAAAAAAGCGGAGTATATGAGAGAGTGCACTCTTGAGGAGTACAGAAAAATGATATTAAAGAGCGTCGGCGTCTTCTTCACCTGTTCTTATTCTTATAACATGAGAAATGTCGCTCACAAATATTTTGCCGTCACCGATTTTTCCGGTTTTCGCAGCTTTGGTAATAGCATCTATCGCAATTTTTGCATACTCTTCCGTGCTTACAACTATTTCGATTTTTATTTTAGGTATAAAATCAACAACATACTCAGCGCCTCTATAAAGTTCAGAGTGTCCTTGCTGACGACCATATCCTTTTACTTCACTTACAGTTAGACCGGTAATGCCGGCTTCTACTAGAGCTTCTTTTACCTCTTCTAGTTTAAAAGGTTTTATTATAGCTTCAATTTTTTTCATTTTTCATCCTTGATAACTTTATAAAATTATATGTAAGAACCGATTAAAGATTCATTACTTTTTCGCCATGAACAGCTTCATCCATTCCAACTTCTTCAGTTTGTGCGCTTACTCTAAATGCGCTTCCGACAAAATCCAATGCACCTTCATTGAATAGGTAACCGCCTCCCTAAACTATATGCGCTATTGGAGCATAAACTACAACACTCCATAAAGCTACAAAAATCATCCATGTTGAAAACTTCAAAATAAACTTAAAAGTGATTAAAAAATAGGCAATTATACAATTATCGGCATTTGAAGCTTAAAAGCATCCTTTTTGATTTGACAAGTTAGGTATGTATTGTTTACTATTTGGGATATCTCTTCATCATTGCTGGTGTCGCGTTTTTGTGATTTTAAGATCAATTCTACTATTTGATATTTTGTGTCGCCTAAAACAATATATTCACCGAACAACAGTTTTAGATCAATACTTAAGTTTTCACATCCCTTGAACGAGCTAAGCATTTTTCTTATAACTTTAGAAAAGCTATTTTGGTCTATTTTAAACATTGGTAAATCCTGATCAACAAATAGAGACAATTTTGTATTGCTGCTTTGCATTTCAAAAAGAGTTATATTTGCCTCAAGGAGACTGTTGATATCAGTTGGGATCATTAACTCTTTTGATACGATCTTTTCTTGCTTGGTTAGCGGCTTGTTGTATAGTCTTATATAGATAGTCTCGTCATCTTCATATCCTACCATTATGGAGTAAAAAGAGAATGTATCAAACTCAAGGTTGCTGAGTATGCTTTTGTGTCCATAGCTTTTTGGCGCATACTCTGTGGCTAATTCATAAAGAACTTTAGGGTTTACATACCCCAAGAGTATCTCTGCCGAGTTGTTAAGATATTTTATGTGTCCGCCGAAATCAAAAAGTATAAAAGGATTACTGTCATTTTCTATGAAATTTCTAAAATCTATTGATTCCATTTTCATTAACCTTTTTTCTAAGAGTATTTCTGTTGATCCCAAGTATTTGGGATAGTTTGAGTTGTGAACCAAATTTGTCCAAGCCGGCTTTTATGAGCGGATATTCAAAAATATTCAAAAATTTTACATAATCATTGTTGCCATTAAGATTTTTCTTGAAATAGTCATATAATATATCTTGTATCTCATTTTTTTCTAGATTACTGAATGCAATTTTTTTATAAATATCAATTTTTAATGATTTTATATTATCGCTCAAATCTATTTTGTTTATATCAAAATTTAAACTTGCTTCTTTTGCTAAATTGTCATTTGCCTCTTTTGTATACTTGTTGACAAAAAAATCCAAATCCTCGGGCCTCTCTTTTAGTGAAGGCATTTTATATATAAAGCCAAATAGAGAATCTATATAGTCGGGCACTATTGTTTCGTTTGCTATAGCGACTATTTTTTTATTATTAAAATCATCCATATCATAATTTTTATGTATATCAAAATTATATATTACTAATTCACTATTTTCAAGAAAAGCATTTTTGACTTTTAATAAATCGCTTCCGTCAACCCATATTGCATTATTATATATGGATTTGACCAATGTTTTTTTGCCTATATTTGCCTCACCATACAGCAAGGTTGATATTTGCATATTTCTTGTAAGCTCAAATCCTTTTTTTATCTGCTTTATTTTTTTGCAATTGCTAAAAAACATATTTTCTCCGCTATTAAATATAGTCATATTGTTGATTAAAAAATAATCATACTTTCAATAAAATATTGTAGCTAAAATATGTTAAAATATATAAATTGATATATTTTCAAAAAAGGTTTATAATTAAAAAATTATTTCAAAGTTTTTCACAAAAGCATCCATATCTAGATTTTGAACAATTGATCGATTATTTTTCTATATTCGGCGGCGTTAGCGAGTTGGAGCTTGATTATTTTGCTACTCTTTTTGAATTTATTGAAAATAGTTTTTTGCATAATATAGATATTATATCATCGCAAATAGAACCTACATATATACTTGAAAGTCCTTACAGAGAAGTTCTCGTGGCAATCGCAAGAGGCGACGGCAAAATATATTCATCAATTAAAAAAGCAAGACTCAATGAACATTTGGGAGAAAATATAATAGATGAATTGACCGGATTGGGCATTGTTAGACTTGAAGCATCAAAAGAGCTTGAAACAAATTCGCATAAAAAGTACAGGATACAATCAAAACTTAGATTTAAAAAACCGTTTTACAGATTTTGGTTTGGTTTTGTTGAGCCATACCGAGATAGTTTGCAAATCGGTGAAAAAGATAAGTTTATTGAAAATTTTAAAGCGCATTACGAAAGGCTGCGAAGCCTTGTTTTTGAACATCTTTCAGAAGAATTTCTTATAGACTATTATGGCAATAAAGGCATCAATATTGTTTTTTCCGGCAGCTACTGGGATAGGGATAATGAGTTTGATATAGTTGCAGTGACTGAGTCACAAGAAGTTGTTTTGGCTGAATGTAAATACAAAGAGAGAAAAGTATGCAAAAATGAATTGACCAAATTAAAATTAAAAGCAGCGCAGTCAAATTTGACTGCAAAACATTGGGTGCTTTTTTCAAAACAAGGTTTTTCAATGGAGCTTAAAAATTCAAAAGATAAAGATTTGCTGCTTTTTGATCTGCAAGACCTTTCTGCGTGGAAGTAGAGGTATTGTTATCAATAATAGTCTATTTGTTTTTTTCTATAGCATCTCTGTGTGATCTGAAATCTTTTGTAAAGGTATGAATGTTTTCTTTGTTTTTTACAAAATATAGATAGTCTGTTTTGCTTGGATTGATGGCGGCCTCTATCGCTTCTTGCGATACAGAGCAGATCGGTGATTTTGGCAAGCCATAGTTTTTATATGTATTGAATGTAGTAGTGTCGTTTTTTATTCTCTCCGGCGTTACGGCTACATGAGAGTATATGCCGTAGTTCAACGAGCCATCCATTTGAAGTTTCATATTTTTGGATATTCTGTTATCTATCACAGAAGAGATTATAGGCATTTCTTGTTTATTTGCTGCCTCTTTTTGTATTATAGAAGCTTTTATGAGAACATTTTGCCATTTGTCTTTGTCATATGAATTGAAATATTTTGTTGCTATTTGCTTATACTTTTCCTCTGATTGTTTAACTAAAAACTCTATCAATTTTTTCTCATTCATATTTGTATTTACAAAATAAGTATCAGGGCTTATGCCGGCTTCTTTATAATATGACTGTTTTTTATATTCTTCCATAAGAATAGTTTTGTTTAGATTCATCTGTTTTGCAATATTTTCAAAAAATATATCTAAAGTTTCTCCCGGTATTAGCGTAATGTTATTATCTATTCCTGTCGGTTTTGTATTTGCAATTTTGTATAAAAAAACTACTCTGGATAATGTTTCATCTTTCTCAAAAAGAATTGTTCCTGCTCTTGGACTTCCAAGAAGAGCCAAGATGTATTTGTCTATGATATTTACACTATAGCCTTGCTGTTTTAAGCCTTCTACCACTTGTGATATACCGCCATGTTCTATTTTAACTTTTTGTTCCGGCTTTATGGATTCAAATATATACAATATAAACAATACAAGTGAAACCAATAAAAGGGCTTTTGGTATCATGAGCAGTTTATTTATTTTTGTTCGTTTTTTGATTTGAAATTTTTTATTGCGAGCAAGCTTTCTTTTTTTTTGTTGTTTCATCGCTGTCCTTATTCGTTTCTAAGAACGGTTACCGGGTCTATTTGGGATGCTTTTCTAGCCGGATACAGTGAGGATATTATCACTATTACGACAGTTCCTATTATTATCATAAGATAGTCGCTAAACATCAAATCTATCGGAAGTTTGGTTGTACCATATACATCTTCAGGTAATGTGATGATATCGAAATGTTCAAGTATCCATTTGCCTATTATCCCAAGTATAGAGCCTGTTATAAGCCCACTAATTCCGACTATAAGACCAAGTCTAAAAAATATACTGCGTATTTCTGCTTTTGTAGCTCCAAGTGTTCTTAGAAGCGCTATTTCGCTTCTTCTGCTCATAACAGTCATCAAAAGGGATGATATTATATTTAGTGACGCAACAAGTATAATAAGTAAAAGAACTAGAAATAGAGCCTTTTTTTCCATTTGCATTGCGGCAAAAAAACTACCGTTTTGCTGCCACCATCCCTCAATAATAACACCTTCGGGAAGAGTAGGCTCTATCTCTTTTATGGCACTCATCGGATTTTTGGCGTATATGTGAATTCCGTCATACAGACCTTTTTGTCTATCTAGTATTTTCTCAAATGCTTCAAGTGTGGTGTATATTATCGCTTTGTCATAAGCTTTCAACCCGCTTTTAAAAACACCGTCTATCATAAATCTTTTTTGCAAAGGCATAGTGTCAAATCCTATTGCCTGCTGTTCTGAAAAATAGAGGGTTATTTTGTTGCCCGTTGATACATTCATTTCATTTGCAAGTCCATCACCGATAACGATCTTAAAAGGAATGTCCGCCGTAGAGTTTGCTTTTTTAAATACCTCATTTATGGCACCTTCTTTTGCGAAATCAACACCGTACAAAAGAGCGCCTTGGACAAGCGATTCGTTTTTGCTTATTATTTGGCTTGTGTAGTATGGGCTAAATTTTAAGTCAGGAAAGTTCTTTTGAAGATTTGATATCAGGTTATCATCTATTGTATTTGGGATAATGGATGTTATAGTTAGGGGGTAATTCATTACGAAAAGTTTTTTTTCAAACTCTTTTTGAGTTCCGTTCATTATTCCCATTGCCAGCATTAGTACCATTACACCTGCCGCAATGCCAAGATAAGCCAAGATGGCCGCTATAAATATGAACGGATTATCGCGGTCATATTTTAAGTAATGCCTTATAATGAAATTTATAAATAAATTATTTTTATTCATTATGCAAGCAAGCCTTTTTTAGGCCCGCTTGTTCCACAGCAATTTTTATATTTTTTCCCGCTGCCACAAGGACACTCATCGTTTCTTTTTGGTTTTTTAGTTGCGTTTAAAGGTCTATTTGAGTTGTTTTGTGACAAATTTATCTCCTGCGACATTTCATCTTTTATATTTTCTATCTGTTCGTGTTCATCCGTTTCATTTAAAAAGTCCAATTGGATGATCTGTAAAGTTTTTACGGCTTCAAATTTTATTCTATTGATAAGGTCCGAGAAAAGCCGATAACTCTCTTGTTTATATTCCGTAAGCGGATCTTTTTGATTGTATCCTCTTAGACCTATGCCAGTTTTAAGAGTATCCATTTCATATAAGTGTTCTCTCCACTCTTTATCAAGAATTTGAAGATAGAGTATTCTTTCTATCTCATCTCTTTGTTCTTTTGCAAGGCCGGACATTTTTGCCTCGTATTGAGTAGTGATTTTTGCAAATATAAAACTGCTTAATTCGTCATAGTTTTTATTTTTTAGTGCATTTATGTCTGTAGCGAACATAAGCTCCTCTTGAAGGAGAAGTTGAAGTTTTTCAATATTAAACTCTGATTCATCCATCGCTTGGTCTATATCACATTCATACAACAAATGATTTAGATATTCCACTCTATTTTCTTTAATTTTTGATGCAATATCAAAATTTAGATCTAAAAGTTGATCTCTAAAACCATATATGGCTTTTCTTTGATGATTTGCTACATCATCATATTCCAATATATGCTTTCTTGATTCATAATGCATATTTTCAACTTTCTTTTGAGCCTTTTCGACACTTCTTGTAACAAGCTTGGAATCTATAAAGTCACCTTCTTTAACGCCTATCTTGTTCATGATCTTTCTGATCTTTTCGCCACCGAAAATTCTTAAAAGATTATCATCTAAACTTAGGTAAAATTGGCTCTCACCGGGATCTCCTTGTCTTCCGCTTCTTCCTCTTAGCTGATTATCTATCCTTCTGCTTTCGTGCCTTTCAGTACCGAGTATATAAAGACCTCCAAGTTCTTTTACTTCGTTTGTTATCTTTATATCAACACCACGGCCCGCCATATTTGTAGCAACCGTTACAGCTCCTCGCACTCCGGCTTGCATGATGATCTGCGCTTCTTGCTCATGGTTTTTTGCATTAAGCACATTATGAGGTATTTTCTCTTTTTTAAGCCTTTCGTGTATTATTTCACTTTTTTCGATCGATGCGGTTCCTATCAGAACGGGCTGTCCTTTTTGGTGAAGCTCTTTGACCTTTTTTATAACAGCATCCAGTTTTTCTCTTTCCGTATTGTAGATAAGGTCATTTTTATCGATTCTTCTTATGGGAACATTTGTAGGAATGGATATAACATCAAGATTGTATATTTGGGCAAATTCGCTAGCTTCAGTTTGAGCCGTTCCTGTCATCCCCGCAAGTTTATTGTATGTTCTAAAATAGTTTTGATATGTAATTTCAGCCAGAGTTTGACTCTCTTCTTTAATAGAAACGCCTTCTTTTGCTTCAAGAGCCTGATGCAGCCCTTCGCTATACCTTCTTCCTTCACTAAGTCTTCCTGTGAATTCATCAACGATTATAATTTCACCGTCTTTTATCACATAATCAACATCTTTTTCAAATAAATAATGAGCCTTTAAAGCTTGTTCCAAGTAATGAGAAAGAGATGCATTTTCTAAACTATATAAATTATCTACACCAAATAACTCTTGAGCTTTACTAAGACCGTCTTCCGTCATTATTATAACTCTGTTTTTTTCATCAACTATAAAATCACCCGTTATCTTTTCAGGTTCACCCGGTTTTGTCTCTTTTCTTTCTCCGCGTATCATTTGAAGAGCTACTTGATTTGCTCTTTCATAGTGTTTTTGATCTCTTCTGGCAGGTCCGGATATTATCAGAGGTGTTCTTGCTTCATCGATTAAAATAGAGTCAACTTCATCAATAATAGCGAAGTTATGTTCTCTTTGAACTTTCTCCTCCGCTCTTACTTTCATATTGTCTCTAAGATAGTCAAAGCCAAATTCATTATTTGTGCCATATGTTATGTCGGCATGATATTGCGCTTTTCTGGTGAAATCATCATATTGCCCTGATATTATACAACCTGTGCTATAGCCCAAAAATTCATACAGTTTGCCCATTTGCTCAGAGTCTCTTTTTGCCAGGTAGTCATTTACCGTAACTACATGAACCCCTTTGCCGCTCATCGCATTTAAAACAACAGCAAGTGTTGCGACAAGCGTCTTTCCTTCGCCGGTTTTCATCTCTGCTACATTGCCTTGATGCAAAACAAGTCCGCCTACAAGCTGCACATCAAAATGTCTCATGCCTAAAACTCTTTTACTTGCCTCTCTTGTTATTGCAAATGACTCTTCTAACGCATCATCCATTGTTTTTTCGCCTGATTGGACACTTCTTTTCAATTCAAAAAAAGCATTTTTAAGTTCATCGTCACTAAGATCTAAATAGTTTTTTTCTAAAGCATTTATCTTCTCAACTCTCTTTAGCAGTTTTTTTACTTTTTTATCATTTTGTGTTCCAAAAATTTTGTTTAAGATGCTCAACATATCTATCCGTTTAATTTATATTTTGTATAATTTGTAAGTATTTTACCAAAAAAATGTAAAATTATTGTTACGCTATTATTTCACAATTTTTTATAATAATTTGCAACTATAAAATAATATTAGGACTATAAATGAAATTTAAATTTTTATTTTTATTATTTTTTACAATGTTTCTAGGCGCAGACGGTATCAAGCTGCCTATGGCATTTGACTCGAGTTTTACTCAAGAGATCATTTCTCCTAAAAATAAAAAAATAACATACAAGGGCAGAGTGCTTTACTCTGACAGATCGCTTCTTAAGTGGATATATTCATCCCCAACCAAAAAAGAGGTTTGTACAAATGGAAAAGAAGTTGTTATAGTTGATAATGATCTGGAGCAGGTATCTTTTTATACTATCAATAAAGGTTTCAATTTGCCTGAAGTGTTAAAAAGCGCCAAAAAAGAACCAAATGGGATATTTAGCGCAAAATATCAGAAAAAGAATTACAATATAAAATTAAACAGCAATGGCAAGTTGTTGCAGGTTTTCTATGTTGATGATCTGGACAACAAAGTTACTATAAATTTTACCGGCATAAAATATAAAAACAGAAGCATCCCGAGCGAAAATCTAAAATGCATAATACCTAGAAACTATGATATAGCAAGAGGTTGAGAAAAATTTATCTCTTTTGGATAAAATACGCACAAAATATAATGTAAGGGATTGTTTTGTTATCTACAGTAAATTTAACTCAAAGATACGGCAAGAGGGTATTGTTTGATAAAATAAATATAACGCTTGATGCAGGAAAAAGATATGGTTTGATAGGAGCGAATGGGGCCGGAAAATCAACATTTATTAAAATTCTATCAGGTGAAATTGAACCAAGTGAAGGTGAAGTTCATATTCAGCCTGGTTTAAAGTTGGGCGTTCTTGGGCAAAATCAATATGCTTTCGAAAATTTTACACTTCGGGATGCAGTTCTTTATGGCAATAAAAAACTTTATGATGCCCAAAAAGAAAAAGAGCGGCTTTATATGGAGGGCGACTTTGAAAGTGATGAAGTAAACAATCGTCTTGCAGAGCTTGAGATGATATGTGCAGACGAAGATCCGACCTATGAGAGTGATGTTAAAATAGAAAAGCTTCTAGAAGCTCTCGGGTTTCCGGCTTCACAACATGATGATCTTATGAGTTCACTTACCGGCGGCGATAAATTTAAAATTCTTCTTGCCCAAGTACTGTTTTTGAAGCCTGACATACTGCTTCTGGATGAGCCGACAAATAACCTCGATATCGAAACTATCAGTTGGCTTGAAAATGAGCTTCAACGACACGAAGGAACACTACTTGTTATCTCGCATGACAGACACTTCATTAATGCTGTAGCTACTCATATACTTGATCTTGATTTTCAAAATATCAGGGAATTTACGGGTAATTATGACGATTGGTATATAGCTGCAAATTTGATTGCAAAACAAGCTCAAGCAGAAAGAGATAAATCTTTAAAAGAGAAAGCCGAACTGGAGAAATTTATAGCGAGATTTAGCGCGAATGCTTCAAAAGCGAAACAGGCTACAAGCCGTCAAAAGCAGCTAGATAAGCTTGATATAGCTGAAGTTAAGATATCTTCAAGAAGAGAACCCTCTATAGTATTTAAATCAAATAGAGAGATTGGAAATGAAGTGCTTGAAGTTGAAAATATTTGTCATAATTACGGAGATGTAGAGGCTCTTAAAAATATTTCATTTAAGCTTAAAAAGGGTGATAAAGTTGCTTTGATAGGCTCAAACGGAGCAGGTAAAACTACATTGGTTGAAATTCTTATGGGCAAACTCAAACCGACAAGCGGAAAATTTAACTGGGGACAAACAGTACACACAACTTATTTTCCTCAAAATACTACAGACATTATTCAAGGAGACGATATCTTGCCTCAATGGGTGCAAAATTTTGATCCAAAATGGCATATAGACGAGATAAGAAAATGTTTGGGAAGAATGTTATTTACCGGCGAAGAGCAGACAAAAAAAGTAAGCGCTTGCAGCGGTGGAGAAAAACATCGCTTGATGCTTAGTCGTATGATGATGGATAGCGCAAACTTTTTAGTTCTTGATGAGCCGAACAATCACCTTGACCTTGAGGCTATTATCGCACTTGGTGAAGCACTATATAAATATCAGGGCGGAGTTATATGTATAACTCATGACCGTGAGTTGATTGACGCTTTTGCAAATCGTATCATCAAGATACTTCCTGACGGAAGCCTGCTTGATTTTGAAGGCAATTATGAGGCTTTCGTTGAGGAATATGGACACTGATTTTAGTGTTCATGTTTGCCTGCACTTCTTATTTTAAAATATTTTCTACAAAACAATACTATCTTTATCATTTTTTTACAATATCTTATTAAGTATTATTAAACTACAATTCAAATATACACTAACATAAGGAGATCATATGACATTTGGTGAATCTATAAATACATGTTTGAAACAAAAGTATGCCGACTTTAACGGCAGAGCATCTAGAAGTGAATATTGGTGGTTTGCGCTGTTTCAATTTTTGATTTATCTTGCTCTTACATTAGTAACCGGAGGAGTAATCAATTATGAAACAGGAGAAGTAAATGGTTTTGGAGCAATAGTATTTTTGTTGGTTGTTTTAGCGCTGATAGTTCCGAATATTGCCGCAGCAGTCAGAAGGCTTCATGATACGGATAAAAGCGGATGGTGGTATCTGATATCTTTCATCCCATATGTTGGCGGAATTATACTACTTGTATTGCTTGCTTTGCAAGGTACATCAGGAGAAAATAGATTTGGCGAAGAGCCATTGAGCTAAAAAAGCATAAGCGTTACGCTTATGCCAAATTTGTATAAACTACCTGCACATCCTCATCGTCTTCAAGTTTTTCTATCAAAGCTTCCACTTCATTCATCTGTTCTTCGGTTATTTCGATAGGAGTATTAGGTATATATTCCAGAGTAGATTTTTTTACTTCTATGCCTTGTTTTTCAAGAGCATGACTAAGTTCTCCAAAAGATGTAAAATCACCGTAAATTCTTATGATCGCTTTATCTTCGCCGTTTTCTTGCGCTTCTATGTCTTCTTCGATCTCTTCAAGTCCAAAATCTATAAGTTCAAGCTCAAGCTCTTCTAAGTCCATATCGTCTTTTTTATCAAATACAAAAACAGCTTTTCTGGTAAACATAAAATCAAGCGCTCCGGATGTCAGCATCTCGGCTTTATTTCTTACCAGTATTGCTTTGACATTGGCAACAGTTCTTGTATGATTGTCCGTTGCGCATTCTATGATAAGCTGAACACCGTAAGGACCCTTGGCTTCATATCTAATCTCTTTAAAGTCTGCAGCATCTTTACCTATTGCTTTTTTTATCGCATTTTCTATAACATCTTTTGGTACATTTTCCGCTTTTGCGTTTTGGATGATAGTTCTAAGTTTGGCATTTTGATTCGGATCAGGTATTCCGTCTTTAGCTGCCATAGTTATAAGTTTGCTGTATTTGGGAAATACTTTTGACATATTCCCCCATCTTTTCATTTTGGCCGCTTTACGATACTCAAAGGCTCTTCCCATAAAATTCTCCTGATTATATTTTGATAGTATTATACAATGAGGCTCTTTAGGAGTCGCTTTTATAGAGTTTTTGGGCCATTCAAATTTTTTATAAACGGTTAATTTATCTCAAAATAGAACCTTAAAAAGAAAAAAGTGCATAGTAAAGTATCAATTTGGCATATTTATTATGCACTTTTAGTAAAAATATGAATAGTAAAGTATCAATTCTGCATATCCATGATGCACTTTATTAAAAGCTCTCAATACTCTTTTGCTATAATTTAAATTGAACCCTCTAAACAAACCATTCAAGCCAAGAGTTTGCCACGACAGAAACCTCGCTAGCTAACGCCTTCGAGCTGCCTGGCATCAGTATTTATTCAGAGGATTCAATTATTTTAAAAGAGGCAAAATGGATATAGAAGAGTTAGAGCAGTTTATAGGCACGCATGATGGTGTGATGCTGTATTTTAGTGGCGAGAATTGCGGTGTATGCGATGCACTTAAGCCAAAAGTAAAAGAGGTCATAGAGACAAATTTTCCTAAAATTGAACAGGTATATATCAAAACAGAAGAAAATATCGAGATAGCTTCACAAGTCGGAGTATTTAGCGTTCCGACTATCATAGTATATTTAGGTGGCAAAGAGTTTTTACGGGAAGGCAGAAACATAAGTTTGGTGGAGTTTGCAGCCAAACTCTCAAGACCTTACAATATGATGTTTGATTAAAAAACAAGACTAACATAGTGCAATAGTCGATTAAGCCTCGCTTAGATATAATATTTAAACTTTTTAGTCATATAAAGGGAGTCGGATGAACTTGTTTACGGAAAATACAGAAGAAGTACTTATAGAAGATAGCATAAAGAGCAGTTATCTTGACTACTCAATGAGCGTAATTATCGGCCGTGCCTTACCGGATGCCAGAGATGGGCTTAAGCCGGTTCATCGCCGTATATTGTACGCAATGAATGAGCTAAACCTCGGATATAAAAGCGCCTATAAAAAATCCGCCCGTATAGTAGGGGATGTAATAGGTAAATATCATCCACATGGCGATACTGCTGTTTATGATGCGCTTGTTAGAATGGCGCAAGACTTTTCTATGAGAGTGCCTCTTATCGACGGACAAGGTAACTTTGGATCCGTTGACGGCGATAATGCAGCTGCTATGAGATATACCGAAGCTAGAATGACAAAGATGGCAGAAGAACTTCTTGCAGATCTGGATAAAGATACTGTTGATTTTGTTCCAAACTATGATGACAGCATGAGTGAACCCGATGTATTGCCTAGCCGTGTTCCAAATCTTCTTTTGAACGGCAGTTCCGGAATTGCTGTCGGTATGGCGACAAATATCCCTCCACATAGACTTGACGAGCTTGTCCAAGCCCTTATATATAGAATAGACAATAGTAATGCGACAATAGCCGATTTGCAGCAGTTCATCCAAGGACCAGATTTCCCGACAGGCGGAATTATATTTGGCAAAAAAGGCATCAATGAAGCCTATGAGACAGGAAGAGGCCGTATAAAAGTAAGAGCAAAAACTCATATAGAGCAAAAAGCCAATAAAGAGATTATTGTTATCGATGAGCTTCCTTATCAAGTGAATAAATCAAGACTCATAGAAAATATTGCCCAGCTTGTCAAAGATAAGCAGATAGAGGGCATCTCTGAACTTAGAGATGAGTCGGATAGAGAGGGGATCAGGGTTGTTATAGAGCTAAAACGTGATGCGATGAGCGAAATAGTTTTAAATAATCTGTTTAAATCTACTCAAATGCAAATAACATTTGGGATAATAATGCTTGCGATTATCAATAAAGAGCCAAAAATATTTAATCTATTGGAACTTTTTGACCTATTTATTAATCATAGAAAAACCATAGTTATCAGAAGAACTATCTTTGATCTTGAAAAAGCAAGAGCAAGAGCTCATATTTTAGAAGGCTTGAAGATAGCAGTTGACAATATAGATGAGGTTATTCGTATCATTAGAGCAAGCAGTGATGATAATGAAGCAAAAGAAAGCTTAATGAATAGATTTGCTCTATCTGAAATTCAAGCAAAAGCAATTTTAGAAATGAGACTAAGAAGATTGACCGGTCTTGAGATAGAAAAGATAGAAACTGAACTTGCGGAACTTAGAAAAACTATCGAGTATTTAGAAAGTGTTCTAAAAAGCGAAGATATGATAAACGGTATCATTAGAGCTGAATTGGTTGAGATCGGTGAAAGGTATACTACAAAAAGATTGACTGAAATAGTAGATGATTATGATGATATTGACATAGAAGATCTTATTCCAAATGAGCCGATGGTGGTAACTATCACTCACCGCGGATATATCAAAAGAGTTCCGGTTAAACAATACGAAAAACAAAATCGAGGCGGTAAAGGCAAGATAGCGGTTACGACTTATGATGATGACTTTATAGAGAAATTTTTTATATCAAATACGCACGATACACTAATGTTTGTTACAGATAAAGGGCAGTTGTACTGGCTGAAAGTTTATAAGATACCTGAAGGCAGCAGAACTGCAAAAGGAAAAGCGGTTGTAAATCTTATCAATCTTCAAGCAGACGAGAAGATCATGGCTATCATTCCGACTACCGATTTTGCCGCAGATAAGAGCTTGGTGTTTTTCACACGAAACGGCATAGTAAAAAGAACAAACCTAAGTGAGTATTCAAATATCAGAAGCAACGGCATCAGAGCAATAAATTTGGATGAAAATGATGAACTTGTTGAGACACATATAGCAACAAACGAGACGAAATATCTATTTATTGCTACTAAAAAAGGTATGTGTATCAGATTTAAACTTGATGAACTTAGAGAAATAGGAAGGGTGGCTAGAGGAGTTACCGGTATCAAATTTAAGATAGCCGGAGATTTTGTTTGTGGAGCAACAACTATAAACGATGAACAAAATGAAATATTGATGGTAAGTGAAAAAGGTATCGGCAAACGAACAACAGCAAGTGAATACAGAGAGCAAAGCAGGGCAGGTAAGGGCGTAATTTCTATGAAGCTGACCCCTAAAACAGGAGATGTTGTAGGTGTTGTGTTTGTTGAAGAGGACAAAGACTTGATGTGTTTGACCAGTATCGGAAAAATGATAAGAGTAGATAGTGATACTATAAGAAAAGCCGGCAGAAACACATCAGGCGTAATAATAGTGAATGTTGACAATAAAGATAAAGTTGTAAGTATCGCCAAATGTCCAAAAGAAGAGATGGATGAAAACGGCGAAGAAAACTTAAATGAGCAGGAGTAAAAATTGAAAAAATACAATGTAGCCGTAGTTGGTGCAAGCGGCGCAGTAGGTGAAGAGTTATTTAGGGTTCTTGAGGAGCAAAAGTTTCCGGTGGCAAATCTGTTGCCTTTAGCAAGCGCAAGGAGTGCCGGCAAAACAATAGAGTTTAACGGCGAAGAGTATAAAATAGAAGAGCTAACAAGTACGGTTTTTGAAGGTCGTGATATAGATATCGCATTCTTTAGCGCAGGCGGAAATATTTCGGCCGAATTTGCAAAATATGCCGTAGAGTCAGGCGCTGTTGTAATAGACAATACAAGCCATTTCAGAATGGATCCGAAAGTTCCTCTTGTCGTACCGGAGGTAAATCCTGAGGATATAGAACTTTGGGAAGAGAGCGGGGTAATAGCAAATCCAAACTGTTCAACTATCCAAATGGTACAGTTGCTTAAACCTCTTCATGACCTGTATGGCATAAAAAGAGTCGATGTCAGCACATATCAAGCAGTAAGCGGCGCAGGTAAAAAAGGGATGGAAGAGTTGGTTCGTCAGATGCAAGACTTTTTTGCCTTTAAACTTGATGAAAGCGAAGTAAAAGCATTTTCCCATAGAATAGCGTTAAATGTAATTCCTCAAATTGATGCTCCTCTTGATAACGGTTATACCAAAGAAGAGATGAAAATGGTAAATGAAACAAACAAGATAATGCACTCAAACTTTGCGGTAAGCGCTACTTGTGTTCGTGTGCCGGTACTTAGAAGCCATAGCGAAAGTATCACCGTAACATTTGATGATAGTGTGGATGTGGATGTGGATAAAGCAAGAGAAGTTTTGGCAAACTTTGAAAATGTAAAAGTTATAGACGACCTTCCAAATAAAGAATATCCTATGCCTTTAACGGCAACTGATACGGATTATACTTATGTCGGCAGGATTAGAAAGGACAACTTCGCGCCAAATATACTTCATATGTGGGGCGTTGCTGACCAAGTTAGAGTAGGGGCTGCAACAAATGCAGTTAGAATAGCGCAAAAATGGATCAAATTGGAGGAAGTATGAAATTTATAGAATCTATCTTTGAAAGAATATTATGGGACAGTAGATTTTTTGTACTGCTGGCAGTTATATTTAGTATGTTAGGCGGTATGGCGCTATTTATCGTTGCAAGTATGGATGTTTTTGGTGTAGTTGTTAGCGTAAGTGATGTGTTTTTAAATCATCTTCATCCGGAACATTTTCATGAAGAGGTTGTCGGTGGACTAATCGGTGCCGTTGATTTGTACCTCATGGCAATAGTTTTGTTTATATTTGGTTTTGGGCTGTATGAGCTTTTTATATCTGATATTGACATAGCTAAACAGGGAGCTTCATCTAAAATACTTGAGATACACTCGCTTGATGAGCTCAAAGACAAGTTAGCAAAAGTAATTGTAATGGTTTTGGTTGTTAGTTTTTTCCAGAGAGTTTTGCATACCAATTATACGGGTGCATTGGAAATGTTATATTTTTCTATTTCTATATTGGCTCTTGCTGTTGGATTATATTTTTTGCATAAGAATGGCGGTCATTAATGGGTAAAATGTTTGTAGATGCATGTTTTGGAAAACCAACACCTTACACTCCTGTGTGGATGATGAGACAGGCAGGAAGATACCTTCCTGAATATACGGAAGTGCGAAAAAAGGCAGGCAATTTTTTAAATCTTTGCCACGATCCAAAGCTTGCCGCAGAGGTTACTCTGCAGCCTGTTGATATAGTCGGCGTTGATGCAGCAATTATTTTTAGTGATATTCTTGTTGTGCCAAATGAAATGGGTATGAAACTTGATTTTGTCAAGGGTGAAGGTCCTGTTTTTGACAAACCTATCGTAACCAAAGAAGATGTTGATGCGCTATTGGGCGGCGAAGAAGCTGCAAATAAGCTGACATATGTTTATGAAACGATTAAACTTGTTAGAGGAAAATTATCTAACGATAAAGCTCTTATAGGATTCACCGGAGCTCCATGGACATTGGCAACTTATATGATAGAAGGACAAGGAACAAAAACATACAATGTTTGCAAAAAAATGATGTATTCAAATCCTGAGCTTTTGCATAAAATTCTTGCAAAAGTAACAGAAGTTGTGAAATACTATCTTGAAAAACAAATTCAAGCAGGAGTTGATGTAGTCCAAATATTTGACAGTTGGGCCGCAGCGATCGAACCTGAAAAATATGATGAGTTCTCATGGAAATATATGGTGGAAATAAGTGATTATATCAAATCAAAATATCCTCATATCCCTGTTATTATATTTCCAAAAGGAATTCCTGCATTTTTAGATAAAGTGTACGGTAATTTTGATGTATTTGGAGTTGACTGGAGCACGCCGATGGGTATGGCCAAAGAAAAGCTCGGGGATCGTTATGTGCTTCAAGGAAATATGGAGCCATGTCGTCTATATAGCCAAGAGGCAACTTTGGAGTGCGTAAAGCATCTTGCAAATGTTATGAAAGACGGCAGACATATTTTCAATCTTGGTCACGGCATACTGCCTGATGTTCCGGTTGAAAATGCAAAATATTTTGTCCAAATGTGCCAAAAATTATCAAAGAGATAAAATGTCTATAATTTTCGGTCCGATCCCATCAAGAAGATTTGGTAAATCTCTTGGAATTGATCTTAGTCCAAATAAAAAACAGTGCAATTTTGATTGTCTTTATTGTGAACTAAAACCTGCTGATGTTGTTGAGAAATATGATGATATAGTAAGTGTTGAACTCATTATAAGTGAATTAAAAAAAGCTCTTGAAATCCATAAAGATATAGATGTTATTACCGTAACTGCAAACGGCGAGCCGACACTTTATCCAAATCTCGGCGAACTCATTGACGAGATAAACAAGATCAAAGAATCAAGAAAAACACTAATACTTAGCAACGGCAGCACTATAAGCTATGAAAATGTCAGAAATGCTTTAAGTAAGTTTGACAGCGTAAAGCTTTCACTTGATTGTGCAACTGATAAGTGTCTCAAAAAGCTTGATCGTCCTGCTAAAGGGATATATGTATCAGATATTATGGATGGTATGATAGAGTTTAAAAAAAGTTTTAAAAATCCGCTTATTATAGAGATATTGTTTGTCAAGAATATAAATGATAATATAGAAGAGATCACAAAATTAAATGAATTTTTAACTCAGCTAAAACCTGCAAGAATAGACATCAGCACCATCGATAGACCACCTGCTTACAAAGTAGAAGCATTGTCGTATGAAGATATGATAAACATTTCAAAACTTTTTGACACTAGCCTTCCTATATATATCGCGCATAGAAAAAAACTTGAAATCACAAAAGAGTCCTATGGCGAGGAAGAGATTTTAAAAACATTGAAAAGCCGCCCGCTTAGCGATGACGATATTGACGCGCTCTTTGATGAGAAGAGCAAGGAGATATTTCAAAATCTTTTGAAAGCAGGAAAAATAAAAATTATTAACCATTCAGGTGTAGATTTTTATAAATCGGCATAAAAATCTCTTGACATTTAAACAAAATTATACTATAATACTATCCACAAAAGATGAGAGAAGCTCAACTTCAGATAACTATTCCGGATTAGCTCAGCGGTAGAGTAGGTGACTGTTAATCACTTGGTCGCTGGTTCGAACCCAGCATCCGGAGCCACTACATTTATACATAATCACAAATATCCCAACTTAATAATCTTGACATTTATAACGAGTCAGGCGTTGAATTTTCACTTTTGTTATATAATACTATCTCTCGTTCCCCCTTGGAAAGTGGGAACGAGACAAAAAATAATTAAATTTTATGCAATATTATTTTTATCTTTTGATTCTAAATTTTCCTCTAAATGCTTTATATTGAGCATAATAAATTTATAACAGATAAATATAACTATTGGCCACGAGGCATACCATAGTAGTGCATTTATATAATTGATTTCTTCCATTTTATTCTCCTTAATAGTGATGATTGTCAGATTCTATCTCGCCAGATGTAATCTTCTCTTTATCCATCGATTTCCACACTAAATAGATATATCCAAGCACAAAAGGCACAAACAATGAAACATAACTCATAGCCGTTAGCGTGTAATGGCTTCCTGAACCATTCTCTATAGTGAGCGAACTATTTATATCAGCAAGTGATGGATAAATAGCGGTATGATTATAGCCCAAAAGACTAAATAGAGCTAAAACCGTTAACACAGTTCCTACTCCTGAAAACCAAATACCATTGGTTGCATTTTTACGAATAGCTATAACAAATGCGTATAGCACCGATGCAACACCCACAAGCAATACAACTAATATTAGTGGTGTCTCTATGAGATTGTTCAGAAACTTATATTTAACCATGCTAAACATCTCTTTATGATACTCCACTCCACTCATCATAAGTAGCATTCCGGTAAGAACCAAGAAAAGCAGAGTAAATATAACTGCATCTATGCGAAGTTGTTTTCTAGCTCTTTGTACGATAGATTCTTCACTAATATTATTGATAAAATAGAGAGATGCTTGTGAACGAGCCAAGAAAAATACAACAAATCCAAACAGTACATTAAATGGATTTAGCACCGCTTCAAGTCCGTAAGTGTGATTAGTCCAAGAGGATAGGTTCGTATCTGTTTTTACAAAGTTTGCACCTGTAAAAAATGTCGCTATGGCAACACCAAGCAAGATAACTCCCAAAGAACCATTAATAAACAAAAATGTCTCGTATGTTTTTTGACCCAAAAAATTATTTGCTTTTTTTCGATATTCATAAGATATGGCTTGTATAACAAAGCAAAACAGTATAGCCATCCAAACATAGTACGCACCACCAAAACTAACTGAGTAAAGTAGCGGAAAAGCTGCAAAAATAATCCCACCGAAAAGTACTAAATTCGTAAAAGTAAGCTCCCATTTACGCCCCAGTGAAGCTATGATAATATTTTTTTCTGTTTCTGTTTTTGCTAAAGTATTTAGTAGGGTTTGTCCACCTTGTATAAACATCATAAATGTAAACAATCCACCAAGCAAGCTTAGAATAAACCACCAATATTGTTGGAGTGTTAAAAGTGATAGAGATTCAAACATCTTAGTGCTCCTCCATTCCATTTTTAATTTGTGTAATCATAATTTTTATCTCAGCTATTAACAGTGCTGTAAAAGTAACAGCAAATAGCCAAAATGTTGTTTGCACCGCAATTACACTTAGTTGTGATGTTGCCATACCCACAGGTAACATCTCAAAAATAGCCCACGGCTGTCTTCCTACCTCTGCTACAATCCAACCCATCTCTCCAGCAAGATACCCAAGAGGGATTGATAGTACAGCTAACCTAAGTATAAGCTTCTGTTTATCCAATTTACCAACCATAGCAAAATAAAGCACAAAGAAAAATAGTGCCAAGAACCATGTACCGAGTCCAACCATCAGATGAAAACTATAAAAAGTCAGTGCCACAGGAGGTATAATATCTTTCGCATCTTTTAGGTAACCATAACCAAAATATTTTTCATTTGCCCTAAACTCTACTAGTGATTTTTGGGCAGTTGCATTATCGTCGGCTTTTTTAGCCTCTTTATACTCTTTGAGTGCAGATATGGCTATTTTGCCTTTTTCTATCTTGTCACTTGCAGGTTCAATCCCCTCTTTTGGGTCTCCATAGATAAGTTGATTTATCCCTGGGACATATGCATCAGTATCGTGAAATCCAAGTAGCGATAACGCATGTGGTACAGTGATTTCAAACACAAACGGCTCTTTTTTGTCACCTATTTGCTTCTCGGGATTAAGCATACCAATAGCAACTATTCCAACATCTCTATGTCCGTCATATAGCCCTTCCATTGCTGCTAATTTACTTGGCTGATTCAGAGCTACCTCGTGGGCAGACTCATCTCCTGTAAAAATAAGAAATATAGAGGTAATAAGCCCAAAAGTTGCACCTACTACAATACTTTTTTTAGCTTTAACTACATCTTTGTTTTTGAGTAGATACCAAGCACTAATCCCTACAACAAATAGTGATCCCATTACATAGCCGCTACCTATGGTGTGCAAAAATTTTGAATAGGCATTTGGGTTGAAAAGCACATCAAAAAAGCTATTCATCTCAAATCGTGCCGTATCAGGATTAAATACCATGCCAATTGGGTTTTGCATCCAACCATTGGCTACCAAAATCCAAAGGGCCGATAGGTTTGAACCTATTGCGACTAGCCAAGTAGAGAATAGATGCATTTCTTTGCTTACCTTATCCCAACCAAAAAACATTACAGCAAAGAAAGTTGATTCCATAAAGAATGCCATAATTCCCTCGATTGCAAGTGGTGCTCCAAATATATCTCCTACAATCCACGAATAGTTTGACCAGTTTGTGCCAAATTCAAACTCCATGATAATGCCAGTAGCAAGACCAATAGCAAAGTTAATAGCAAAAAGCGTCATCCAAAACTTAGTAATCTCTTTCCAAACTACATTGCCTGTCTTTACATAGATGCTCTCCATAATTGCAACTATAAACGAGAGTCCCAGTGTAAGTGGGACAAAAAACCAATGATATATAGCTGTAAGAGCAAATTGAGCTCTTGACCAGTCTATTAAAGCAATATTTTCCATTTTTTTATTTCTCCTTATTTGTTAAAATTTGAAGCACATAATTTGCTCGCTCGGTGTCATTAGAGAAATTCTCTTTCATAAAGTTTGGAAAAAATAGTGTTTTCATAATAACAAAAAATATCACAAATTTAATCCCAATAATTATCCAAAGGCTCTTTCCAACCTTCATATCTCTAAACCCATCTATATAAAACTGAAGTATCTTCACCCAATCTCCTTGTTTGCTTGCACTTATAATCATTATAGATACAGTTTATAGCAAAAGTTTTCTTAATCATCCTTAAATGTCAAACTGAAATACTTTTTGTCTCGTTCCCACTTGGAAAGTGGGAACGAGACAAAAAAAATTAAAATATAAAGTCAAAAAGTTTGCCAAAAAGCGGTACTGTAACGAGGCTTAAAATTATTCCGTACCCTACAAGCGTTGAACTAAGACGAGGCGCAAATCCTGCATTTGCTGCCAATATCCCGGCTGTTATCATAGACGGCATAGCGCTCTCCAATAGCGTTGTTTTGGCTGTCAAATCGTTAAAATCAAAGTATATAAATACGCTCAAAACCAATATCGGAAGAATAAGTAGTTTTAGAAGCAATGCTTTTGCAAATATAGCCCTATCTTCACTTATGCGCAGTTTCATGGTCATACCTACGCTAATAATGGCAAGTGGAGTTAGAGTGCTTGCCAGCATCTTCACCAAAGGCATTATTATTTCAGGTGTGTAGCCTACGAGAATAGAATAAATTAAAACAATAAACGGCGGAAAAAGAGCTATTTTTTTTACTATATCTGCCGGATTTAATTTTCCGTGACTGTATAGAGAAACTACGATCGTTCCATAGATCGATAACATCAAAAAACTTCCAAATTGATCATAAAGTATGGCATACTGTAAAGCATCTTTGCTTAAAACTGATTCAATAAGCGGAAATCCTAAAAATGATGTATTGCCAAGTGGGATAAGCAGCAACATGGCGGCTTTCGTGTTGGTATTTGTATTATTAAAAAATATAAAAACTGATATTATACTTACAAGCAAAAGTATCCAAGGAGTAATGATGGGCAGCAATATACTTTGTGAAAATTCTATCTTTGGAGCATATAGTAAAACAGCCGCAGGAAATGAAACATATATGACTATCTTATTTAATATGTGCGGCATTTTTTGAGGCAATTTGGCATATTGCAAAATATAACCGAAAGATAAAAGTAATATTATAAAATATATTTGTCCCAAAACTAACTCATGTTTTTAAAATGTATTTTACTATTTGGTTTATAAAATAGTCCCAACTTACCCAAAACATAATCGATATTTGGCTATAATACAACCAATTTATGAAGTTATAAGGAAACAAATGCAGTTTGAAACAGTAATCGGACTTGAGGTTCATGTTCAATTAAATACAAAATCTAAACTTTTTTGCTCGTGTGCTACAAGTTTCGCAGCTCATCAAAATAGTAATACCTGCCCAGTATGCTTAGCACTACCGGGCGCATTGCCTGTAGTTAATATCGAAGCGGTAAAAAAAGCCATGTCTTTTGGATATGCCGTAAATGCTACTGTAAATCAAAAATCTATCTTTAACCGAAAAAGTTATTTTTATCCGGATAGCCCAATGGCTTATCAAATCAGCCAGTTTGATATACCGATAGTTGAAAAAGGAGAGCTTTTTATCGATCTTGAAGATGGCACTACCAAAAGAATAGGAATTACAAGAGCCCACCTTGAAGCTGATGCAGGTAAAAATCTACACGAGGGTGCAGTGTCGAAAATAGACCTTAACCGCGCAGGAACGCCTCTTTTAGAAATTGTCTCAGAACCTGAACTAAGAAGCAGCGATGAAGCGGTTAGTTATCTTAAAAAACTTCATTCTATTGTGAGATACCTCGATATCAGTGATGCAAATATGCAAGAAGGATCTTTTAGATGCGATGTCAATGTTTCCATAAGACCAAAAGGTCAAGAAGAGTTTGGCACAAGAGTAGAGATAAAAAATATCAATTCATTCCGTTTTGTTGCAGCTGCTATCGCTTATGAAGTAGAAAGACAAATCGAAGCATATGAAGATGGAGTTTATGAAGAAGAGGTATATCAAGAAACAAGACTTTGGGATGTAGCAAAAGGTGTAACAAAAAGTATGAGAGGCAAAGAAGATAGCGCCGATTATCGATATTTTCCTGATCCTGATCTACGCCCTGTGATTGTAACTGATGAGATGATGGAGAAAGCCAAACAAATACCTGAACTTCCGGATGCAAAGGTTAAAAGATATATAGATACGCTTGGCATTAAAAAAGAGGATGCTTTAGTGTTGACTTCTCAAAAAGAGATGGCTTACTATTTTGAAGAGATGCTGGCATTTGAAAGCGATCCTAAAATGGCTGTAACTTGGATCACAAGCGAACTTCTCGGAAGATTAAACAAACTTGGGTTAGATATAGCCGATTCGCCTATAAATGCAAGAGTATTGTCTGATCTATTATCAAAAATATCCGATGATACGATATCCGGTAAAGCGGCAAAAGAAGTGCTTGATTATATGTTTGAAAATGAAGAAAGGGATATTGATGCCATCATAGATAAGCTTGGACTTGCGCAAGTCAGCGATGACGGAGTAATTAACGCTATGATAGATGAGATACTTAATGCAAATGAGGACAAGGTAGCTGAATACAAAAGCGGAAAAGATAAGCTATTTGGCTTTTTTGTAGGTCAGCTTATGAAGGCAAGCGGCGGAAGCGTAAATCCGGTAAAAGCCAATGAGCTGTTAAAAGCAAAATTATCTTAGAGTGAGCATGGATAACCTTTTAGTTAGATTTGCATTTTGGTTGCATAGTTCAACCAGATATAACAAAATCAAAAAATTCTTCCATACTATAATGGAAGATAAAAATAGCAAACTCAAAAAGTATGTTGACTATTTTTTAATTTTTCTGATAATCTTTTCAGTTGTCGAGCTAACATATAGTATTAAACATCAAACTAATCCTATTATCCACTACATAGACTTTTATATAGTATCTATTATTTTTGCATTGGAATATATATTAAGATTTTGGGTTTATAGTGATATACATAAAGATATTATAGATAACTATGAAAAAACAAAATTTTTAAAAGCAAAATTTTCTACTATAGATGCTTTATTGTATGCGTTTCATAAAAAAATAGAATACATCAAATCACCGGTTGCCATAATAGATTTTATAGCTATTATTCCTATGTATAGAGAGCTTAGGATTTTGAGAATTTTTAAGCTATTTAGATATACAAAGAGTATCAATCAATTTGTAAATGTTTTGATAGCCAAGCGGTTTGAGCTTGCTACTCTATTTATGCTTTTGATGTTTTTGATAGTTACATCTGCGATTGCAATATATGCTTTTGAAGGCAATATCAATAAAAATATAAACTCACTGTTTGACGCTCTATATTGGGCATTGGTAACCAGTTCTACAGTAGGATATGGCGATATCTCGCCTATTACTACCCAAGGAAGAGTACTTGCAATGGTGCTTATTGTTGGCGGTGTTTTGGTTGTCACTTTTGCTACCTCTGTAATCGTTTCAGCATTTTACGAAAAATTAACAGAGATAAAAGAGGATAGAATAGTTGATAACATCAATAAACATAGATCATTTGTGATTATTTGTGGATATGGACAGATGGCAAAAATGTTACTTCGTCAAGATGATTTCAATGGAAAATATATCATATTAGAAAAAGATCCAGAAGTGACAAAACAGATAGCAAAAGAGGGTTTTAATGTCATTACAGAAGATGCCAGTAGGAGAGATGTACTTGCTAGATTTGATTCTACTTATGCTGAAATATCAGTATTGTGTCTGGGAAAAAATGATGTTGAAAATATATATATTACGCTCAATGCAAAAAGTTTATCAAAAAATATAAAAGTTATAGCAAGAGCTAGTGATACCTCCATGGAGAAGAAGCTACAGTTAGCTGGTGCTAATCATGTCATAATGCCCAATAAAATTGCAAATGTAATGCTCCTTGCCGCCATTAATCAACCTGTAATGTATGGTGTAATGCACTCTATTTTGACAGGTCAGAATGCTGCTTATCTTGATGAAATTATTGTTCACGAATACGATAGCCTAAATAATAAAACTATTGAAGAGTTAAATATGAAAGAGAATAAACTTTTATTAATCGGGATTAAAAGAGATGGCGACTTCATATTTAATCCTCAACCAAATATTAGATTACATAGTAATGATATAGTACTTATGATGGGATTAAAAATAAGTATAGAATATTTTAAAAACAGATATCAAGGCATCTGATGAATAAAAAAAATATATGGATATTTGGATACTCAAAATCGACAAAAAAGATAGCTCAATCATTAAATAAAGATGAGTTTTTTATAAATATTATTGATCAAGATGAGAATAACTATAAAGATGCACTCGAAGATGGCTATGAGAGCTATATGTTTGACATCACTGATGATGAAGAGCTGGAAAAATTAGATATAAAACCAAAAGATATTTTGGTATGTATTATGGATGATGAACATCTCAATGTATTTTTGACTCTCTCACTAAGATCTTTTTGCCCAAATAATGAGATAATAGCAATATCTCATTCTATACATGCGACACAAAAACTCAAAATGGCTGGAGCAAATAAAGTGATAGATATATATCAAGTAAGTGCAAATCGTATCCACAATATCTTTAATAAACCTGTAGCTACAAAGCTACTTGATAACTTCATATCATCAAGCCACGACATATCATTTAGAGAAATATCTGTACCAAAAAACTCTATTATTGATGGAAAAACTATAGATAGTCTAAATTTTTCTATATATAATATTATTATGGTTGGCATGGTTGATTTTGAACTTGGAAATAAATTTATCTTTTCAACTACCAATATAAACCATAAAATTGATGCTGGAGATATTATAGTTTGCCTAGGTAAAGATAATGATTTAGATAAATTTGAGCTAATATTAAAAGAGAATATTTCATGAAAATAGCTATTATCGGGGCAGGAAAATGGGGACAGGCTCTTTTTCATGCTTTTAAAGAGAAAAATGAGTGCATTATAACATCAAGAACATATAGGGACATCGAAGGGTTTGTGTCGCTTGATGATGCATTAAAGTTTCCATATCTAGTGATGGCAATTCCTGCGCAAGAAGTCAGAGGATGGATGGAGCAAAATTTTATAGATAATGGGCAGTCTTTGCTTGTTGCAGCCAAAGGTATTGAAGTTAAAAGCGGCGCTTTTTTAAATGAAGTATATGGAAATTTTATCTCAAAAGAGAGGCTTGCATTTTTATCAGGACCGTCATTTGCCGCAGAAGTTCAAAAATCGCTTCCAACTGCGCTTGTAGTAAGTTCTAAAAATGAGAGTTTAGCCAAAAAGTTTGCCGAGGCAATGCCCGATTTTATCAAAGGTTATATTAGTAGTGATGTAACAGGAGAAGAGATTGCCGGAGCATATAAAAATGTAATTGCAATTGCCGGCGGAGTATGTGATGGTTTGAAACTTGGCAATAATGCCAGAGCGGCACTTTTGGCACGAGGATTGGTCGAAATGAGCAGATTCGGGATGAGTTTTGGCGCAAAACAAGAGACATTTTTATCACTTGGTGGAGCGGGGGATCTATTTCTTACTGCAAGTTCAAAATTATCTAGAAATTACAGGGTTGGATTTTTGTTCGCAAATAGAATGAAGTTAGAGGATATTTTGCAAGAGCTTGGAGAAGTAGCAGAGGGCGTCCCCACCGCAAAAGCGCTATATGATATAGCGCAAAAAGAAAACATATATTTACCAATAGCAAAAGAAGTTTACAATATGCTCTATGAGGGGAAAGATCCACGCCAAAGTGTAAAAGATTTACTAGGATAATTTAAATTTATTCTAGAGTTGATAGAGAGTTAATAGCGCATTCTAGTCTATCTTTTATATCTTTTCCTTGCCAATCCATAAAATCTATTTGATTTGCATACACTTTATAATTTAATATAAAAAGTCATTCGTATATATCCTGCATATTTTTTAGCATCTTCTGTTTTTTTTACCAGGATTATCAACATCATTTTCATATACATAGTAGTCAATAAGCAAAGGTTGTTCGTTTGCTTTATTTTGTTTTTTTGTGATTCGCTAGTATCTTTAATAAGTCATTATTAATATCTTCGATAGTAAAATATTTCCCCATTTGGCTAGTAGCGTAAACTGAAGGCACCATTTTGTATTTTGTTTTTACATTTCCGCTTTTGAGTGCATTTATGGCTTCCTTAATATGCGAAGGTGAATAGATTCTCTCAAAAGTAATACTTTTTGCTTGACACTCTATTCTTTTTGCCCTTATATTGTAATTCGGATAAAAATATTTATATGCTTCATTTGCCAATAATAAAAAAAGACAACAATAAAAATCCAATAGATATATTTCCCATTTATTCTCCTTGATCATGGGGTTCTTCTGTTAGCTGAAGTAAATAATATAACCCAACACCCAAAAATAGTAAAGTTGTGATCACGAGAGCCATAAAATGAGTGTATTTAAGTATTATGCCGCCTATGCTTAGAAAAAAACTATGCAAAGGCTTTTTATATGGTTTGAGAATTTGTCAATTGATTTTTTCATACAATAATTGTGCCGTAGCTTAGTGTGCCGAGCAAGTTCCTTGGCTTCCTATTTTTCGCAAGTTACCTTCTATAAAATGAGCAATACTTTCTTGAACTGTTTGACTTGTTTGATCTACATATACGGCAAGCCCGGCATTTGCAAAACCTGCTGCAGGACTTCCGCCTATGCCGCTAACTATAAGAGCGTCCGGATTTAGACTCATTATGTTCATTATGGCATTGCCGCAAGCTCCACTACCGTGTCCGGCATTAGCAACACCTTCAACATCCACTATTTTATTATCTTCAAGTGTTACGATAGTATAAAATTTGGCTTTACCAAAATGCGCCCCTCTTTTACTTAGGTAGCCGTTATTTTCATCTGTTGGAAATATAATTCTCATAAATTATCCTTTAATGATTATGACCGTGACCATGGTGACCATCATGGTCGTGCGTATGGGCATGTCTGCTCTCGTGGTGAGCTATGATCTCTTGCATCGCCTCTTCATCTAATATTTTTAATTCATTGCTATCTAGTTTTTTTATAACTTCATCCAAGGTGATTCTCTCAAATCCGGAATGATATATCACTATATCATTATATGCTTTTATCTTTTGGTATGGGTTGATTCCCATCTCTTGGATTATGAGTTTATCTGTTCCTTTGCTTTTCAGCCATTCTGCGACTGCTCTGCCGCCGTCACATAGATTTTCTTCTATTGTTATTTTTCCATTATCAACAAAAGCAAACCATTTGGCTTTACCGAACAATGGCGCTACAGCAGGATTGTCTTTATTTGTTTTTACGGGAACTGCTATCATATTTTTCCTTTGTTATTTTTATATGAAGTGCTTTTTGATGCAGTAAGGCATCACTTATTTTTTCATGAGCAGAAGAAAGAATTCTTGAAAATGTAGATCTGGATATTCCCATCGATATAGCACACTCTTTGTGATATTTTGCCTCATGGTCTGCTAATCTTATCGCCTCTATCTCATCGGCATCCAGACATATATGCTCCAAGCTTACAGCTTTTATACCGCAAGGCTTAAAACAAAAATTTGAATAATCCATGGGGATACATCTGTTTATTTTTTTTCTTCCGCATTGTTTCATTTACACTCCTTATTTTGAACATATGTTCAAAATACAATTGAAGTATATCATATTTTTGCTTTTTTAGATAATTTTTTTATGATATTTATAAAAATTTATGTTTTATATATTAAAAGATATTTTTAGAAAAGTTATTATGAAATGGTATTTTGCAATTACGCAAAATACCTTATCGAAGCAAACCACTTTGCTCCGGCATTTTGGCACTCTTGTATTTGTTCTTCTGTCAATATGCCGCCAAGTGCAATTACCGGTATCTTGAGGTTTAAAATAACTTCTTTTAACTTTTTCAACCCTATAGGTTTGCCTTTGTTTGGTGAATCATATATAGGACTGAGTGTTACCATATCAGCCCCTAATTTTTGAGCTTTTATTGCTTCATTTAGTGCATGGGTACTTGCAACCACAAAGAGACCTTTTTCTTTTGCGATAGGTATGCATTCTATTTGCAAACTTGTCAGATGTACACCGTCAGCTTTTAGTTTTGCGCTTAAGTCTATATTGCTATGAAGCAGTATTTTTTCAAATGGATATTTTTTGGCTGTTTGTAAAAAAAGCTTTGAGTTTTCTTTGTAATTTGGATTGTTTTTATCTCTATAAACGATCATGGAAGCTTTTGAAGCAATCCTTTGTATGGATGCTTCAAGGTTATGAAAGTCTAAATTTGTTGTATCGCTTATGGCATAAGCTAGCATTTTTAGTGGTGATCGCCCTCGCTAACCACAACAGCACCAGCTAGGTAAACATAAGTAAGTATCATAAAAATAAATGTTTGTAGTATTGCCGAAAAAGCAAGTAAAACATATGCCGGAAGCGGAAGAAGCCAAGGCGCTAGCATCAAAAGAACCCACAAAAACAGATCGTCACCTTTGATATTACCAAAAAGACGGAAAGAAAGTGAGATTATTCTAGAGATATGAGAAACTATCTCTATAGGGAACATAAGTGGTGCCAGGATTTTAACAGGACCTGCAAAATGCGCAAAATAATGAACAACGCCTTGCTCTTTTATACCTTCATAGTTATAGTAAACAAATACTATAAGAGCCAATGTAAGAGTAACATTGATATTTGATGTAGGTGATTCAAATGCCGGAATGATACCTATGAGATTTGAAAAGAATACAAACAGACCGATAGTAGCAACTAACGGTAGATATTTTCTAGCAAGTTCTTCACCGATCACATCTTTACCCATAGATATAACGCCGGTTAAATATGCTTCCATCATATTTTGAGCTCCGCTTGGAACAAGTTTCATGCTTTTTGTAGCAAAAAATGCAACCAACAAAACAAGCGCAATAACCAAAGCAATATGAGAAATAACAAGTCCATTTCCGTGACCGAAAATTGAACCCAATATGGTAAATATGCCTTCCATACAAAAACCTTCTTTGAAATTTTGTTTATTTTACAAAAAAGCTCCTAAATAGCTCATTAAGTATAATTAGTTTAAAGCTATTTTTTTGATAATTTCATCTAAATTTTTCTCTTGTCCTATTCTATATAGCGCAAAATCATATTTTATAGGATCTAGAGGATCGAATTTTTTTAAATTCTCAGTTGCTTCGAGTGCAGCTTTAAGATCATATGTTTTTCTTGAAAGCAATCCTATCTTTCTGCAAACCTTAAAAGTATGAGTATCGAGAGGTAATATCAGATCAGCTTTATCTATCTTGCTCCATAATCCCATATCGAGATTGTCAAATCTTGTCATCCATCTAAAATACATCATATATCTTTTGTATGGGCTGTTTGTATTTGCGTTGCCGACCAAAAAATCAAATCCTTGCGTATTTGTACAGTTTGAGAGCTTTTTTATAGTATTGATAAGCATATTTAAACCATCAATAATATTTCCGTTCTTTTTATATTCATTTGAAACTATATTTTCTATAGAAGATATGCCTTTTAACCTTTTTAGTGCTATGAAAATATCTATGATATCACTCGGTTTTTGAAATCTATAATAGTGGTGTTTTAACTCTTTTTTTATTATTTCTTCGTTTTCATCCAAAAGAGCAAAGTTTAATGAATTTAGAAATTTTACTATTTGTTTAGCATTGCCGTATGCAAATAAGGAGCATATCAATGCAATCGTTTCATCGTTGTGTTTTTTTGCAACCATTAGCGGATCTGGTTTGTCATTTGATAGCTCACATAAATTGTTCCTGCAATCCATCTCATGGTCTAAAACTTCTTTTAACTTTAAAAGAGACATATTAGTTTTCTTGTTTGCATTTTTTGCATTTCCCATGAATGGTTATGCCTTCAATATCGGGATCATTAAAAAGCTCCTGCGGGATGTCGTGCAGGCATTCTATACTATTGCATTTTGTGCAGATAAGATGCGCATGCATAGATCCAATCAATTCGTAATATCTTTTTTTATCATTGGACTCAAAGCTCTTGAGTATGCCGATTTTTTCAAAAGCAGACATATTGCGATAAAAAGTGGCTTTATCCATAGATATGCTATCTTTTATCTCTTCGTAGCTGATCGGTTTTGATAGTTTTTCAAATATATTCAGTAAGCTTTCTCTAGCATGGGTAAGCTTCAGTGATTTTGATCTTATTAGTTCTTTTGTATTCATTGTAGACAATATCAAAAAGAGAAGTTCTCGCCAAGGTAGTATTTTTTTACATCCTCGTTTTGTATGATCTCTTCACTTGTTCCATAAGCCATCATTTCACCGCTTCTCATAACATATGCTCTATCGCAAATACCAAGTGTCTCTCTAACATTATGGTCGGTGATAAGTATTCCCATATCCAGCTCAACAAGTTGTTTTATGATGTTTTGAATATCAAGCACAGCTATAGGATCAACACCGGCAAAAGGTTCATCAAGAAGAAGAAATTTTGGTTTTCCCATAAGTGATCTTGCTATCTCTACCCGCCTTCTCTCCCCGCCGCTAAGTCTGATGCCTTCACGATTTCTAATAGGCTCTATATTGAAGATCTCTAGAAGCTTCTCTATTCTTTCTTTCATACTATTTTCATCCAAACTCAAAGCTTCACCTGCGATTTGCAGGTTTTCTTCTACGGTCAGATCTTTAAATATGCTAGATTCTTGAGGCAGATAGCCAATGCCCAGTTTTGCTCTTGAGCTTAACGGAAGATTGGTTATATCTTTTCCGTCAAGCAGTACATTACCGCCGGTTGTAGTTGTCAGCCCGCATATCATATAAAAAGTTGTAGTTTTTCCTGCGCCGTTTGGTCCTAGCAGTCCGACAACTTCTTTTGTTTTTACATTTAGTGATATGTCGTGAACAAGTTTTGCTTTTTTGATCTTTTTGGCAAGATGATTTGCTTCTAAAGTATGCACTTAGGCTCCTAGTATATATTCTCTACTGTTTAGATCTAAAATATTAATAGAAATGTTAAATGTATTATATCCAGCGCTTTCTAAAAAGGTTTTGAGTTTTGGATTGGCCCACTCTACTATATGCCAACCGTTCTTATCAAACTCTTCATAAAGACCGAGATCCATTATCTCATCAAAGCCTACTCTGTATAGGTCATAATGAAATATATTGTTTCCATATATATTTTGCAAAGAAAAAGTAGGGGATGTTACGGAATCCAAATTGCCAAATTCTTTGACGATAGCTTTTGTAAGTGTCGTTTTTCCTGACGCCAATGTGCCGTTTAGAAATATAATGCAATTTTGAGGCAGTAACTCTTTGAGTTTTTTTGCAACGCTTGAGATATTTTGTAAAGAAACTGTTATTTTTGTTTGCATTTATTTAAATGAATTTGAAAATTCTATGATCTTTGCAAGATGATCCATAGCTTTATTGCTATCAAGAGCTGCATTAACCTTGAAGATCGCCTCTTTGATATCAACGGCACCGCTTTCTATAAATAGAGCAAATGCGGCATTGATAACTACTATATCCCTCTTTGCCCCTTTTTCTTTTCCTGAAAAGATATCTTTTATAATTTGCGCATTAGTATTGCTATCGCCGCCAAGGACTTCGCTTGCTTCGTATTGTTTAAATCCGAGATCGATCGGATCTATCTCGCCGTGTGATATAAAACTATCTTCAATAAACGCAAATTTGGTTTTTGTAGAAATTGAAATCTCATCAACATTGTCTATACTGCTAACTACCATAGCTCTTTTTATGCCAAGATCAACCAAAGCATTCGCAACTATATCTATAAATTTTGGCTCACTGACACCTATTAGATATTTTTTTACATGAGCAGGATTTGTAAGAGGACCAAGCAGATTAAATATAGTTCTGTGCGGAATAGAGTGTCTTATCGGCATGATATTTTTCATTGCAGGATGATGGTTTGGAGCAAACATAAAGCAAAAGCCGACATGTTCAAGCATTGAAGCTTGCTGCTTAGTTGTTAAGTTTAGATTTATGCCAAGCTTTTCAAGCACATCGGCCGAGCCTGAATTGCTCGTAATGCTTCTGTTGCCATGTTTTGCAACATAACATCCCATGGATGCCAAAAGAAGTGATGCAGCGCTGGAAATATTGAAAGTTCCGCTTTTGTCCCCGCCTGTTCCAACGATATCGATCGCTTTTTCTCTTAATTCATCCGGTATCACAAGCTCTTTTGCGTATCTACGCATTACTCTTGCAGCAATTGCCAAGTCTGAAGAACTTTCGCCGTTTTCATATAGGGCTACTAGAAATTCCCTTGCTTCATCATCGCTCATTTCGTTTGCAAATAGTTTTTCAAAATTGACTTGGGTTAACATATAACTTCCTTTAGAGTTCTTTTACATAAAGCTCTTTTTGGCTTTTTGGGATAGTTTTTGTTGTGGGTATGTTCAATACCTCATAATTCTTCTCTTCTGTCAAGTATTTTATCTTAATTTTATCTCCAATGGAGATATTTTTAGAGGGCTTTGCTTCAATGTCATTTACAAAAACTACACCATTTTTTACCATATCTGTGGCAATTGTTCTTCTTTTGATAACATTTACGCTTGAGAGCCATTTGTCTATTCTCAAAATTACTCCTTTGCACTCATTTGACTAATTTTTTATTTTAATTGAAACTTTTCTTTTGCAATATTGGCAAGCGTTATGCCCAAAAACGATAAACCGTCATTTATTATAGCACCTTTTGTTTTTAGGTTTGCCACTATCTCTTTGGCTTCATCGAAACTAAGTGAATTTGTTTCAACAAGTATAGAGCTGATATCGTCTATCGTCTCATCTTGTTCTTTATTTAGCATTGCAAGCAAAAAAAGATCTTCAAGCAGCTCAGTATCTTCAGGTGCCATCTTAGTGGAGTTCGGCATTTAATTTTACTTCCCGCGTACTTCTGGAGGCTATCATTTCGCCTGTTAGTGAATTGACTCTATAATGGATTCCATGTAAGCCTTGAAGTTCGCTACCTTTAAATGTTGTTTTGTTTTCTATATCAACATCAGGATTTGCAGCTTTTATTTTCTCTAGATTTTCAGGAGATATTTTGATTTTAGTGCCGGCAAGTATTGTTATGCCTGCATCTACTATACATCCGTCACCCAAAGGTATTCCGGTAACAGAATTTGCACCAAGAAGCGTATTTTCTCCTATGCTAATAGGATTGCCGTCTGTTCCGCTAAGAACTCCGAGAATGCTTGCTCCTCCACCTACATCAGAGCCGCTTCCTACTATGGCCGAACTTGATATTCTGCCCTCAACCATAACTGGTCCGAGTGTTCCTGCGTTGAAATTAATATAGCTTGCTCCGGGCATTACTGTAGTTCCGGCTGCAAGCTGAGCTCCCATTCTAACTTTACTTGCATCAAGTACTCTTGTGTTATCAGCAGGAATTATATGTTGCAGATATCTAGGGAATTTATCAACGCTATCGATATTAGGGTAAGTTCCCTTTAATTTCATTTCAATCTCATTGTCTCTCAAAAAGTCAAGCTCATATGGCTTATTGCCAACCCACGCTACATTATTAAGCACTCCAAATGCACCGTTAAGGTTAATGCTTCTAAGTTTTACTTTTGATTGAGACAGAGCATATAGTTTTAGATAAACTGCCTCTACGCTCACAGGATTTGTATCTTCAAATAGAAATACTATTCTAAAGTTTGAATCAAGTTGTTTAATATCTGATAATGCTTTTATAACCTGCACA
Source organism: Sulfurovum sp. (assembly GCA_020721775.1). Classification (GTDB taxonomy): domain Bacteria; phylum Campylobacterota; class Campylobacteria; order Campylobacterales; family Sulfurovaceae; genus BN30871. The sequence continues at coordinate 5,073 of DYLZ01000002.1, read as the reverse complement.
TTTTTATGCGCATCACCTTTTGCTTCATCAAGATATGGTGTAAAAATATTGAGAGCATTTGTGATAAATTTTTCATTTATTGTTGCAACAAACTCTGAAGCGCTAAAGTCAACTTTTATCCCGGCATCTTCAAGTGAAGCTATAAAAACGGCAGCTGATCCATAATTTTCCATCCAATTTACAAAAGGAAAGTTGGCTTGCAGTATTTTTTCGACATTTTTTTGACCACGGTCAACTTTAGCAATACCAAATGCTATTGGCTCTTTGTATCCTGCTTTTGATCTTGTATTTTCTATAAAGTTTTTGAACTCATCTGTAGTCAAAATTTGTTTTATCATATAAATCCTTGCTATTTATTTTATGGATATTATACTTTGAATTTTTTAAACTCCAAAGTATAAATAGTGTATAATAAAGTATGTTACATTTGAAAAAAAATCGCAATTTATCATATTTTACTATTGATATCAACTCTTTTTATTTGTACTGATGAAAGTATAAATGAGATTTCTGCAAAACAAAGTATGCAATGGTGCAAAAGATTGTCAACATTTTTATAAAGTAGAGAAGTAGAATCATGAAACATTTAAGAGTATTTAGCAAAAGATACTTTTCGCTTGCTGTAATTGCATTGTATTCTACTCTGTACAAACTATGTAAAATGACAGCAATATAGTCTATCACAAAAACCACACATCATTAAAATTCCAAAAACTTCACCGCCAATTATCATTTCCATATTTTAATAAGGCTCAAGACAACTTAACGAGGTATAAAGTGCTAAAAAGGTACGATAATACCGATGAAAAACAAGTATATAATATATTTTGTATTTAAAAGTTTTAAAAAAATGAGATAAGATTTTATAAACTTTTACTTTCAAGGATGAGGTTATGAATATAGATAAATCAGTTTTGACAAATTTAACAGCTTTTTTGATAGTGGCAATATCTTTTTTTGTTCCGACAATTTTGTCAAAACATCTATTTGATATGGGGTTTTATGCACTCTCGGGTGCTGTTACAAATTGGCTTGCTATCTATATGTTATTTGAAAAAGTACCATTTTTGTACGGTTCCGGGATAATTGAGCTTAATTTTGAAGTTTTTAAAAAATCTATCAAAGATATGATGATGGAGCAGTTTTTTAGTAAAAAAAATATTCAAAATTTTCTAAATACCGAAGAGATGAAGATAGATATATCAGGCGTTGTTGCAAATGTTGATATGAACAGGGCTTTTGATGCATTAAAAAGCACTATCATGGAGTCAAAATTTGGCGGTCTGATAGGAATGTTTGGCGGGGAGAGTGTGTTGGAATCTTTTAGGGAGCAATTTTTGGACAAATTAAGAGCCTCTTTGGTCTCAATAGTAAAATCAAACTCTTTTCATGAAGAGATAAAAAACCATATAAACAGTACAAGTTTTCAACATGACTTGATAAATTCCATAGAGATAATAGTAACAAACAGGTTAAATGAATTAACTCCTGCTATGGTAAAAGATCTCATAAAAACACTTATTAGGGAACATCTTGGCTGGCTTGTTGTATGGGGCGGCGTTTTTGGCGGGATTATAGGACTTGTTGCTTCGTTTGTCGGCAAATAAAAAAATATGACATTTTGACATATTTATAAATCTATATATAATTTTTTAGATAAGATTATAAAATAAATCGAAAAAAGGTGATTTTGTGTCAAATATACTTAGGGCATTTATCAATATTGTTAATAATTATCAAGCCAATGTTTCAACTCTGACAAATGGAAATAATCGTGCCAATAATATGGGCGATGGGCTAGAGGAGTTTGTCAAAGATATTTTTGCAGGAACGATAAATGAAACAAATGAACAAAATAGACTAGCCGCATTTTCACAAATTTATTCTTACAGCGGTAATAAAAACAACCCGCCCGATTTGATACTCAAAAATAGTGATGCGATAGAGATAAAAAAGATAGAATCACATAGCACCGCAATAGCTCTTAATAGCTCATATCCCAAAGCAAAACTATTCCCAGAACATTTTGTAGAAAATAATGTAAATATTTAATGTCATGTATATAGATATAAATCATTTAGATATCAAACAAATGAGTTTAGATTATAATATTGATAAAAAGTTAATTATTAAATCTATCAATCAATATAATCTAAGGTATGATTATAAAGTATTAAGCAATAGAAAATAGGATTTTCAAATGAATATAGAGCAACAAGATTTAGCAGAAGAAATGGCAAAAAAATTAAAAGATTATAGACAATCAGAAGGATTAAACCCCAAAAAAGAAAATATTTTAAAATGGGTGGCACAGTTTAGTGAAGAAAATCGTTTACTAATTTTAGAAGAGATGATACATATTTTTGAACAAAGATATTTGTGTGAAAATGAATTGGATAGATTTTTAAACGGTTTAATATCGAATACGAATTTAACAAAAAATAATCCGAATTTTTGGGAAGAAGCATCATTACTACAAATTCAAAAAAATGGTAAAAGTCAAGAATTAATGAATGAAAAGTTCAAGCAGATTATTAAACAAGAAAAAAATATTGATATTTCTATTAATGATTTAACAAAAAAACATTTTATTCATCTTGATGATTTTTTATTTACTGGAAATAGACTAAAAACAGATTTAATTGATTGGCTCAAAACTGCTCCTAAAGATGCTAGTCTTGATATTATTTATATAGCTTATTATAAAAATGGGCAATATCATGCCAACCAAGAGCTAGGTACAGAGAATCCAAATAATATTAAAATAACATTTTGGAGATTGGAAGAATTAGAAAACAATCCAAATTGTCAAAATGTCTCAGAAGTTCTTTGGCCAAGTGAAAAATGTTTAACTAATCCAGATGTTTTAGCATATTTAAAAACTCAAGGGACTAATTATATACTTAGGGATACGAATCAAATAGCTAATGCACACTGTGGAAAAACGATTTTTTCATCTGAAACAAATAGAGCAATACTCGAAGAAGAATTTACTCTTGCAGGCCTAAATATTATTAGTAAAATCAATGAAATAGATAGAAAAAAATGGAAACCTTTGGGTATATCTTCTTTCGCAGGTTTTGGATTTGGAGCTTTACTTTTTAGTTATCGGAATTGTCCTAATAACACTCCTTTAGCTTTTTGGTGGGGTGATTGGAATGGTAATTCTATTTGGTATCCATTATTCCAAAGAAAAACTTATCCAAAATAGTTACCTACTATAAAATTTAATTGGGATATAAAGTGAATCCTGAAGAAGAAACACGAATATATAAAGTGAATGAATGTATATCATTTAGAAAAACAACTGAAAAATATGGTGGATTATCCAATATGGCTTCTGGTTATCCAATCGTAGTAAATGGGATTTATATTAAATCTTCAGAAGCTTTATATCAAGCAATGAGATTCCCTCATTTACCAAAGGTACAAATGATTATTATTAACGAGTCAAGCCCAATGACAGCCAAAATGAAATCAAAAAAATATCGTTCACAAACTAGAGAAGATTGGGAACAAATAAAAATAGCAATAATGAAATGGGTATTAAGAGTAAAACTTATTCAAAATAAAGAAACTTTTGGAAGATTGTTGTTAGAGACGGGTTCAAAAAATATTGTTGAAGAATCGACAAAAGATAATTTCTGGGGTGCTTATTTTGATGGAGCAGAATATAAAGGAATGAATATACTTGGGCGTTTATTGATGGAATTAAGAGAAATATATAAACAGTATAGTTTGGATTATATTAAACCTCTGAAATTAAAAGATTTTAAATTATTTGGAGAACCTATTGGAAATGTTGAAGAAGTAAATAATAAACACGATTTTTTGAATTCAAAAAATTTATTCAATTTTAAAAGTAATTAAATGAACATCATCTCCCTCTTCAGCGGTGCTGGCGGTTTAGATCTAGGTTTTGAAAAAGCAGGATTTAAAACCATTTGGGCAAATGAATACGACAAAGATATTTGAGAGACTTTTGAGAAAAACTTTCCAAGTACAAAGCTTGATAGGAGGAGTATAGTAGATATTCCATCAAGTGAAATTCCCGATGCCATAGGGCTTATCGGTGGTCCACCATGTCAAAGTTGGAGTGAAGCGGGAAAATCTCGTGGCATAAATGACCATAGAGGACAGTTGTTTTTTGAATTTATAAGAGTTCTTAGAGATAAAAAACCACTATTTTTCTTGGCTGAAAATGTATCAGGAATGCTTGCAAGGCGTCATAGTGATGCACTGGAAAATATCAAAAATCACTTTAGGGAAAGTGGCTACAAACTATCATTTAAGATGTTAAATGCCCATGATTACAAAGTCCCACAAGATAGAAAAAGGGTATTTTTTGTAGGCTATAGAGATGATCTGGGCATAGAGTTCGAATTTCCAAAAGGATTTAATACAAAAAGATATCTCAAAGATGTGATTTGGGATATAAAAGACAATGCCTTACCGGCAAGAGAAAAAAACTATACTAATGGCAATAAATGCCATATCGACAATCACGAATATGCTATAGGAAGCTTTTCAACAATTTTTATGTCAAGAAATCGTGTGAGGAGCTGGGACGAACCATCATTTACTATACAAGCAGGCGGTAGGCATGCGCCGATCCATCCGCAAGCACCAAAGATGCAGTTTGTAGAACAAAATAAGCGAGTTTTTGTAGAGAATTATGAGCATCTATATAGAAGATTAAGTGTCAGAGAGTGTGCAAGAATTCAAACATTTCCGGATACTCACAAATTCTATTATACTAATGTAATGGCAGGATATAAGATGGTAGGCAATGCAGTTCCTCCTTGTCTTGGCTATTATTTAGCGAAAAAAATTTATGAAGATATGAAAAGTATAGGGATAGATATAGTCGTAGCATGATAACTTTTTAGCCCCATATGGTATAATCTATCCAATAGAACCCTCTAAACAAATCATTCAAGCCAAGAGTTTGCCACGATGGGAACCCCGAAGCTTTCGCCTTCGAGCTGCCTGGCAAAATTGTCTATCAGGATTTATTCAGAGGATTCAATATATTTTACAAGGATTTGAACCCATGGAGTCATTCTTAAGAGA
>DYLZ01000029.1 GCA_020721775.1 Sulfurovum sp. | reverse complement strand
GAGTATGATAGAGCCAATGACTGCGTAAACAATATAAACGGTGTTGTTGGAACTGCAGCCGATGGATACACTATAAGGACGGTTATATCTTATATCGGGGGGAAAGACCTTCCTGCAGCGTGCAATAAGCCTGCAAATTCGAATGTAGATTCATTTGGGGCAACTGTTGCGGCGGCAATCATTGATGTTTATGTTACCTATAATGATACTACTCTATCCCCAAATCCTATCGTTTACCATAGAAGAACAATGCAAAAAATATAATTTTTATCATTGATAGCTTACTTTTGTGATACAATATAACTGTAGATATTATCTACGCATTTAGGTATCCAAAAGGAGATAATTATGAACAGAAGTATTGTAGGACGACATTTTGATTTGACAGATGCTATAAAAGAGTATGCCGATAACGCGATAGATTCTCTTAGCAAATATAATCTTGACATCATTTCAGCTTCAACGCTTATATCATCGGAAGAAAAAAATGGCAAAAAGGGCTATAAAGTAGAGTTTGTTATAAATTTGAAAGATAAAAACACCATTGTTGTTTCAAAAAAAGACAAAGATGTATATAGCGCCATAGATATAGCGATCGAGAGAGTTAAAAAAACGCTTGGCAGACACAGCGAAAAGATAAAAAATCATAAAATTATGAGCTTTAAAGATCTTGGAGCAGAAGCGGCTGCTGTCAGTGTTTTGGAAACGGAAGAAGATGAGATAGAGATCGTACCTATGAACTTAGATGATCATAAACCTATAGATATTGATGAAGCTATGCAGCATTTAAAAGATGAAAAAAGCAGACAGTTTATCGTATTTAATGATATGGACGGCAATATGAGAGTAATGTATAAAAGAGCCGACGGTAAGTTCGGGTTGTATTAATTTTAGTTTTTTCATGAAAGAACTGTTGCTTTGGCATTAGATACAAAAGAAAAATACATCTATAAAGATATAGAGATAGATTGTTCAAGTAAATATGTGGTCATTAATAAAAGGAAGTATCTTTAACAAATCTAGAATTTGTTACTGATTTGTAATTGTTTTTTTTTATTATACGACATCTCAAAAAAAAGGAAAGTAAAAATGAAAAAAAATCTATTTTTATCATCAGTAGTAGCATTAGCTATCACAACATGTTCGGCTTTGGCCGCTGATATTAAAGGAAGTGGCGCATCATTTCCATTTAGCGTATATCAAGGCTGGATCAAAGCTTACAATCAAGCAACAGGCGTAAAAGTTGACTATATCAAAAAAGGTAGCTCAGCCGGCGTTAAAGATATCAAAGCAAAAAGCGTTGATTTCGCAGGAACAGATGAGGCATTGTCAAGAGGTGAACTAGCGAGTGCTAATCTAGTACAAATACCAAGTGTAATAGGCGCTATTACAATGAGCTATAATATCCCCGGTGTAAAAAATTTAAAACTCTCTCGTGAAGCTCTTGCAGCTATCGCTCTTGGAAAAGTAGCTTTTTGGGATGATGAGATCATTGCATCTGCAAACCCGGGCGTAAAGCTTCCACACCAAAAAGTAACTTTTGTTCATAGAGCTGACGGTAGTGGTACTACATTTAACTTTACTTATCACCTAAGCATGATATCTCCGGAATGGAGATCATCTTTTGGAGCCGATAAGACTATTAATTGGCCGGGTAAACAACATGTCGGCGGTAAAACAAATACAGGTGTTGCAGCGCTTATAAAACAAACACCGTACTCGATCGGTTATGTTGATTTTGCCGATGCAAGAAGTAACGGTCTAGATATGGCAGCTGTTCAAAATGCTAAAGGACAATTCGTTGCTCCAAGCGTAGCGGCATTTAAAGCGGCAGCTTCAGGCGCTAACTTCAACCCTGCCAAAGATTTCTATGCTGTTATCACTAACCCAAAAGGTAACGGTGCATATCCAATGGTAGCTGCTACATATATTTTGATACCAAAAGGCGCTGCAAAAAGCCCTGAAGTTGCTAAATTTTTTAGATGGGCACTTGCAAAAGGTGACGGTGTTGCAGCAGGACTTGGTTTTGTACCATTGACTCCGGATGTAACTGCAAAAATAGACTCATACCTAACTTCAAAAGGTATGTAAAAACTCTAACTTGCCGTTCTAGGCAGGTTGGGATATCATAGGTTTTTATAAAGTGTACTAAGGTGCATTTTTCAAAATCTATTAATCTTTCGGAAAACTTAATGGAAAAATTTTTCAAAAATATATCTTTGGCAAGCGCTCTTTTAGTATTTGTTTTGCTTGTAGGGATATTTATAAGTTTATATAACAATGCTAAGCCTGCTATTGATGAGTATGGATTTAAATTTATAACTGATCCGTCATGGGGCGTTGAAGTGCCTGTCGAAGATAGTCAAAAAAATACCGTAGTCAAGTCTTTCAAAAAAGAGAGTAATGATTCTATGATCGAAGATGAGATACCGGATTTTGTTAAAAAACATGATGTTGAGGATGAAGTTGAAACAAGAACCGTATATGGCGCTCTTGTTCCAATTGTCGGTTCGATTTTTTCAACGATCATTGCTATGTTTTTTGCAATTCCTATAGCCATGGGTATCGCTGTATATTTAGCTGAAATTGCTCCTAAAAATATTGCGGCTCCGGTAGGTGTAGCAATAGAGCTTTTGGCGGCAATCCCAAGCATCATATTTGGTATGTGGGGGATGTTTTATTTTGCACCGATCATTCAAAATGTTTTTGGCGGTTATCAAGTATCGCTTCTAACTGCAGGCCTTGTGCTTGGCGTAATGATACTTCCATTTATGGCAGCGATCACAAGAGATAGTATGAAAACAACTCCGGATGTTCTAAAAGAGTCTGCCTATGCTATGGGTGCTACAAAATTTGAAGTGATCAAAGATATTATTTTTCCTTATTCAAAAGCCGGCATCATTGGCTCTATTATATTGGCTCTTGGAAGAGCACTGGGTGAGACGATGGCTGTTGCATTTTTGATCGGTTCTGTATTTACACTGCCAAAAAATATAACAGATCCTACTATTTCAATAACGGTAGCAATGGCAAATAATTTTGGAGAGGCATCAGGATTGACTCTGAGTTCGCTATTTTATCTCTCTTTGATACTTTTTGTTATTAGTTTTGGAATTATCTCATTGGCTAAATTCTACTTCCTAAGAAAGGCTCACTAATGAGATTATATATAAATAAAATAGTTTTATTTTTATCAACATTCTCTGCAATAGTTGGTTTGGCATTTTTAGGATGGATACTTTTTACGCTAATCGCAAAAGGGATAACATCGATTCACTTTTCATTATTTATGAATGATTTGGTTAATGGTGGCTTGCGAAATTTAATAATCGGTCAATTTGTAATGGCAGGTATTGCCTCTCTTGTAGCAATACCGATAGGAATGTTGGCGGGTATTTATCTTCAAGAGTATGGTAGAGGCAAGCATGTAAGAGTAATTAGAGATTTGAGCGATATCATGATGAGTGCTCCATCGATCGTAATCGGTGCATTTGTGTATGCTGTGATCGTCATTCCCATGGGAGGTACAAGCGGATTTGCAGGTGCAATATCTTTGGCTATTATGATGATACCTATCATAATCAACACTACAGACAATATGCTCTCTCTTGTTCCAAAAGAGCTTAGAGAAGCAGGTATCGCCTTGGGCGCAAGTAAATATAGAGTTATACTCGATATTATCATCAAGGCGGCCAAAGTAGGTATTGTAACAGGATTGCTATTATCGTTCGCAAGAATTATAGGCGAAACGGCGCCATTGCTTTTTACCAGTGAAACAAGTAACTATTTTACGCTTGATCTGACGGAGTCATTCCCATCTCTAACAGTAAGCATATATGATCTGGCAAATGATCCTCAAGAGTCAAGCCGTGATCTTGCATGGGCCGGTTCATTTGTCTTGACCGTGATAGTTTTGGCAATCAATCTAATGGGCAGATTTTTATCAAATAAGAAAAAAGGAAAATAGTAAATGTCTATCGTTATGAAGATCGAAGATTTTAGCTTTGCTTATCCAAACACCACAAGCAAAGCTCTAAGAAATATAAATATGGATATCAAGAAAAATCACATAACTGCACTGATCGGACCGAGCGGATGCGGCAAGTCAACACTTCTAAGGTCATTAAATAGAATACACGATCTTTATCCGGGAAACATCTATGAAGGTAAATTGTTGTTGTTGAATGAAAAAACCAACAAGATGGAAAACATATTGGATATTAAAAAAGAGAATGAGTTTATATCGCTCAGACAAAGAGTAGGTATGATATTTCAAAAACCGACTCCATTTCCTATGAGTATATTTGATAATGTCGCTTACGGACTAAGAATAGCAGGTATTAAAAACAAAACAGAACTTGAAGGCAGGGTTGAAACTGCCCTTAAAGGCAGTGCACTTTTTGATGAAGTAAAGGATAGAATGAAAGATAGCGCTATGGGTTTAAGCGGCGGACAGCAGCAGAGACTTTGTATCGCAAGGGCGGTTGCGCTAAAACCGGAAGTTCTTTTATTTGATGAGCCTACAAGTGCGCTTGATCCGATCTCGACAGCAGCGATCGAGGAGCTTATCTTGGAGCTAAAAAATGATATAAGTATAGTAATAGTTACTCACAATATGCAGCAAGCCAGTAGAATAAGCGATTATACTGCATTTATGTATCTTGGTGATTTGATAGAATTTGGAGAGACAGAACAGATATTTTTAAATCCAAAAATAAAACAGACAGAAGACTATATAACAGGGAGGTTTGGTTGATATGTTAACAAAATTTGAAAAGAGTATAATAGGAATTAATGATATGATGATCGCATTGGGGCAAAAAATAATTGCTGCCAATGAAGTAATATTGGAAGGATTGGTTAGCGGTGATTATAGTAGGTATAAAGATGCAAAAAGCTCGCTTAACAATGTTTCGCATTTGGTAAACAGTATTGACAATAAAATAGTAACAACGCTGGCACTTTTTTCTCCTGAGGCAAGCGATCTTAAAAATATGGTTGCTTATTTGAAGGTTACAAATGAATATGTAAGAGCAGCATCAAATACAAAAAGTTTTTTGAAAAATTTTCCTATCAAAAGTGATGGAGAGCTGCATTTGGAGAAAATTATGCCAAATGTTATATTGCTTCAAAAAGCCACTTTGGAGTCTTTGAGATTTGCCGTATCTATGATAAGTGAAGATGATAAATCCACAATGAAAGACCTGTGTGTAAAAGCAAATGTTGAAGAGACGAAAACCGATGACATATACTCCATGATAGAAAAAAATCTTTTTATTGAAATGTTAAATGCTCACGAGCTTTCAAAAGAGTATTTTGAGACACTTTCTCTTATCAGAAAAATTGAAAAGATCGGTGACCGCGCAGCGAGCATTGCAAATCTTTTATATGATGGAAATAAAATAGATTAAAAACTATGAAAGTAAAAAATAGACCAAATGAGATCGAAATAGTTATCATCGAAGATGAACAGGATATGTTGGAGCTTTTGGAATATATATTCCAAAAAGAAGGCTATAGAGTAACCGGATTTCTCTCAACCGATAAGGTTGAGCAATTTTTAGAAGAAGAAAATCCATCTATTCTTATAGTGGATAGAAATCTTCCTAAAGTTGACGGAGCTGATTTTGTGGCAAATTTACGCAAATTGGGATATGCTATACCGGTTATTTTTTTGACTGCAAAAGATAGAGATAGTGATATTATAGAAGGTTTTGATAGCGGAGGGGATGACTATATCACAAAACCTTTTAAACCAAAAGAGCTGTTAGCAAGAGTAAGCGCTGTTTTAAAAAGAAGCGGAATATCTCAATATGATAAATTAAAATATAGAGATATAGTTATAGATTGCAAATCACAAGATGTTATGGTAGGCGATGCTTATGTCAATCTAACAAATCTTGAGTTTAAACTTTTAGAGCTTTTTATCAAAAATTCACATCAAGTTTTAACGAGAGACTTTTTAAGAGATGCTATATGGGAAGATGACGGAGACTTTAATGATAAAACAATAAATGTAGCGCTAAGTCGTCTTAAAAAAAAGATAGACCCAAAAGAGGATAAAAATTACTTTACTCCAATTTGGGGTGTAGGATATAAACTTACATAACAATATATTTGAGAGTTTTTGAATGTAATCAAATTGTTATCTTAATAATCTATTATGTAAATAAAAATAGGATTATTATGAGACTAAATATAGATTCATTTTTACTGCATCATTATCCATGGCTTTCAAATTTGCCGAAAATTTTTCAAGATATTATATTTGGATTTTTAAAATATTTTTTTCACGAAAAAGAGATCAACGGTTTTCTTAACATAAACAGTCAAAAAGATTCCTTCGGTTTTGTCGAAGCCGTTATAGATCATTTTAATATCAAGTCCGTATTTAGCAAGCAAGAGTTAGAGCGGATACCATCATTCGGCAAAGTGATAATTATAGCAAATCACCCATTGGGTGCGTTGGACTCTTTGGCGCTTATCGATACGATAAAGATAGTACGAAAAGATATTAAAATAGTTGCCAATTCTTTTTTAAGCAAAATAGAACAGCTAAACGATATATTAATACCGGTAGATAATATTAACAATAAAATTGATAAAAACAGTCTAAAAGAGATATACAGCGCAATGGATAAAAATATGGCGGTTATTATATTTCCTGCCGGAGAAGTAAGTAAAGCAAATATTAGCGGCATAAAAGACGGAAAATGGAGAGAAGGATTTTTAAAGATCGCATTAAGGGCAAAAGCGCCTATTTTGCCTATTTTTATAAAAGCTAAAAATTCAAAGTTATTTTATCTGATGTCATTTTTTAATAAATCTATCTCTACTATATCTTTGCCTCATGAAATGTTTAAATCTTCACATAAAGAGATAGTTTTTAAAATAGGCAAACAGATACCTTATGAATCTTTTTCAAATACCAAACTTCTCCCAAAACAGCTATTGAAGCTATTTAGAAAACATCTGTTCAATTTGGCAAAAGAGAAAAAAGAGATATTTCAAACACAAAACAATATTGCTCTTGCAGAATCCAAACAAGAGTTAAAGAGGGAGTTAAAAAATGCCCTTTTGTTGGGCAGCACATTTGATAATAAGCAGATATATTTGTACAATTCGTCAAAACAAAATTGCGTACTAAATGAAATAGGCAGATTAAGAGAAATAAGTTTTAGATTTGTTGGAGGGGGAAGCGGCAAAAAAAGAGATTTGGATGATTTTGATTTTTATTACAAGCATATTATTGTTTGGGATGATGAGGCTCTTGAAATTGCCGGAGCTTACCGAATTGCTATAGGAAGTGATGTTTATAGAAATTATGGAATAGAGGGTTTTTATACTTCAAAACTATTTAATTATGAAAAAGATTTCAATGAAATTTTACTTAATGGCGTAGAGCTTGGCAGGAGTTTTGTGCAGCCTAAATATTGGGGCAGTAGAGCATTGGATTATTTGTGGCAAGGTATAGGCGCTTTTGTTAAAACGGATCCGAATATACGATATCTTTTTGGAGCCGTAAGCATGAGTGATTCTTTTAACTCATTAGCTAAAGCTATGATGATAGATTTCTATATGAATTATTTTAAAAGCGATAAAAAGCTCGTTTCTCATAAATGCCCATATCAATTTAGTGATGATGAGAGAGCAAGATGCGCTCATATCTTTTGCTACAATGACTATAAAAAAGATCTTTTGGCATTAAAAAAAGAACTTGGGATAATGGGATTTGCGATACCTACGCTATATAAACAGTATAGTGAGATATGTGAAGAGGGCGGAGTGAAATTTTATGATTTCGGGGTTGATGTTGATTTTGGGAATTGTATAGACGGTTTTATAGTAACGGATCTGTCAATGCTTAAAGAGGCAAAAAGAAATAGATATTTGTGAAAAAAAGCAAATTATTTTAAAAGTGACAAAAAGGTATAATGTAAAAAGATACAATCGGAGAGATATTGGTGAAATTTGAAAAATTTATTGAACAATTTTATAACGATACTGTTTTTCAGCAAAAAGTTTATAAAAAATATGATGAATATCTATTGGAAAATTCTCTGAAGCCTTATCAAGTTGAACTGATCAAGATGCAAAATCATTTAGAAAAGCATAACAAAAAGATGATAGTGCTTATAGAAGGCAGAGATGCGGCAGGCAAAGGCGGCGCTATCAGAAGAATAACAAGATATATGAATGAGAAGCATTATCGCGTAGTTGCTCTTGGAAAGCCTTCTGATGTTCAAAGAACGCAATGGTATTTTCAAAGATATGTTGAACAGTTTCCGCATGGCGGCGAAATAGTATTGTTTGATAGAAGCTGGTACAATCGTGCTATGGTAGAGCCTGTTTTTGGATTTTGTACAAAAGAAGAATATGATATATTTATAAAAAGCGTTCCTGTTTTTGAAGCTGATCTGGTAAATCACGGATTTTATTTTGTAAAAATATATTTTTCCGTTACAAAAGATATGCAAAATCTAAGATTTAAAGAGAGAGAGACAAATCCGCTAAAGCAGTGGAAGCTAAGCGAAATAGATTTGCAGATGCAAGAGAAATGGGATGATTTTACTCTTATGAAATATGAAATGTTAAAACGAACACATACGCGAAAAACACCATGGACCGTTATACGAAGCGACGATAAATTTAAAGCCAGGCTAAATGCCATAAAAACTATACTAAATCATGTTCCGTATGAAGACAAAAACGAAGAACTTGATTTTACAGTGGATCCTTTGATAGTTCATGACGGTCGTAGAGAGATAGAAATAATGGAAATGGATCTAAAAAATCAAGGAAAATTTATCGGATAAAACCACCGCTTAAAAAAACGGCGGATAATTTAAAGAAGGAGTAAAAGAATTGCAATCCGGTCTTGCAACAAATGAATTTTACTCTAAAAAGATTAACGACGGGCAAACAAACAAGGCAAAATAATTAATGCAAGATAAACAAAAAATATGCGGCATAGATGAAGCCGGTCGTGGACCGGTCGCAGGACCGCTTGTTATGGCAGGAGTTGTCTTGGAGCACCCAATTGAAAATTTAGCCGACTCTAAAAAATTATTTCACAAAAAAAGAGAATATCTGTTTGATAAAATTACAGAATCTTCAAAATATCATATTGTCGTAATAGATTCAAGTCAAATAGATGATATCGGAATATCAGCCTGCTTGGCAAATGGACTTAAGGATATAATTGAAAATTTAAGAGATTTTGATTATCTTTTTGATGGAAATTGTACTTTTGGCGTAAAAAATCTTCGAACAATGATAAAAGCCGATGAAACAATAGACGAGGTAATGGCAGCAAGTATTTTAGCAAAGGTGACAAGAGACAGGATTATGGAAGAGTATGACAGATCATACCCTCTTTATGGATTTAAATCACACAAAGGGTATGGAACAAAGACCCATATAGAGGCTATTTTGAAATTTGGAAGATGCGATATACACAGGTATAGTTATAAAATAAAAAATATAGACTATTGATTCTATAAAATATTATTTTATATATATTTTCTTAAGATTTTCCATCTTAGCACTCATGTTTAAAAGCACCATATCTGCCAGCACTAACGCCATCATTGCTTCGCAGACAACAACACCTCTTATGGCAACACATGGATCATGCCTGCCTTTTAGATTGCATTCAACTTCCCTGCCTAATGTATCTATAGTATGCTGTTCTTGAAAAATTGATGGTGTAGGCTTAAAATATGTTTTGACAACCACGGTATCACCGTTGCTGATCCCGCCTAGTATTCCACCGCTATGATTTGTACTAAACCCGTTTTTTGTTATTTGATCATTATTTTGTGAGCCTCTAAGCATAGAGGATGCTATGCCATCACCAATTTCTACGGCTTTAACAGCGTTTATTCCCATCATGGCTTCGGCTAGAGTGGAGTCAAGTTTGTAGTATAACGGTTCTCCCAATCCCACCGGGACTCCTGTGGCTCTTGTTATTACGGCTCCGCCCACGGAATCATGCGCATTTTTTGCCTCCATGATAAGTTTTTCTTGCAGATCTTCTCTTTTTTGATCAAGGGCATGCATTTTACTTCTCTTGGCGTATTCAAAATCATACTCTAAGCCTTCAATATTACCTATTGCGCTTATACCGGCTTCTATTTTTATTCCTATCTCTTTGAGCATTAATTTAGCTATAGCGCCTGTTGCAACTCTTGCTGCCGTTTCTCTTGCAGATGAGCGTCCACCGCCTCTGTAATCCCTAAAGCCGTATTTGTGAAAGTATGTAAAATCAGCATGCGCCGGACGAAAAAGATTTTTGATATTTTCATAGTCTCCGCTTTTTTGGTTTGTATTGTAAATGACCATTGCAATTGGAGTTCCGGTGCTAAAGCTATCAAAAACGCCGCTTAATATCTCAACTTTATCACCCTCTTTTCTGCTTGTTTCAAGCTGACTTTTACCAGGCTTTCTGCGATCTAGTTCGCTTTGTATAAACTCTTCATCTATCAAGAGTCCTGCAGGCACGCCGTCAACTATACATCCAAGCGCTTTTCCATGCGATTCACCAAATGTTGTCATTCTTAATTTTTGTCCAAAAGTATTCATTTTGCATCCTCGCTTGATAAAATACGCAACGCAATTTGCGCCGCTTTTTGTTGAGCCTCTTTTTTACTTTTTCCTCTTGAAGTCGCAAGAGTTTTATCTCCCAAAAGAACTTCTATTTCAAACTCTTTTTTATGATCAGGTCCGAATGAACCTATCATCTCATATATAGGAGTTACGCCGTATTTTGCCTGCGTGTATTCTTGAAGCGCGGTTTTATAATCTTTTGAGAGTGTTTGCAGATCAATAGTAGGATAGCACTCCTCTAGTAATTTAATAGCGATACTTTTAGTTCTATCTAGTCCGCCCTCTAGGTAAATTGCTCCCATGACTGCTTCGAATGCATTTGAAAGCAAAGAGAGTTTAGTTCTGCCTTCATTATTTTCTTCTGCCAGTGAGATATAGATATATTTCCCTAAGTTAAGCTTGTTTGCTAAAAGAGCAAAGCCGTTTTCGTTTACAAGCGATGCTCTTATTTTTGATAGGGTTCCCTCATCTGATGACGGAAACTTTTTAAACAGATATTCTCCTACTATCAGGTCAAGTACCGCATCTCCTAAAAATTCAAGCCGCTCATTATTGTAAGGCTTTTTAAAACTTTTATGAGTTAAAGCCTCAATAATCAATTGCTTGTTTTTAAAACTATATCCAAGCCTTGATTCTAGTTCAAAATAATCGTCCATTAATTCTCCTTAATTTTCAAATTTAATTATACCGTTTTGGGAATTTTTGTCGGCTTGATAGTATCTTTTAATGCTTGTTCCGTATTCATCTTTATAATCTGTTCCATTTCTATAGAGGGCAATAGCACTTTTAACCCCTCCTAAATGAGCGCTCATTAATAGTGACTTCGCAAGTTTAGGATTTGACATATCAATACCGGCTCTCTCCAATCTTTTTGCATTTTTTCTAAGAATCCTATCCATTGCTTCATCTTGAAGTTCATCACTAGCTAAAAATGCTCTTTTTCCGCCGGCTATATTCCAGTTTTGTTCTTCATTTAAGAATTTTGTTAAACTATATCCGTCTCTCCACATCACTTTTGCTGCTCTTGTACTAGTTTTTTGAGTATATGTCAATGCTTTATAATTTTTAAGTTTTACAAAACCGGCTTCTATCAAACTCATTGCCCCAAGTTGATATTTGCCTAAAAATCCTCTTGAATTTACAATATTTTTTTTGTTGCCGCTTTCCATCATGGCTAAAGTTCTTTTTACATCTTCAAAAACTGCTTCATTGGCATTTATAGTTATCGTAAATAGAGTTATTATTGTAACAAGTTTGAGCAAAAGCCGCATAGTCTATCCTTTGAATTTCATAGCTTCATCTTTTGCTATTTTATCACAAATTTCATTTTCAGGATGTCCCGCATGGCCTTTTATCCAAGTTCCTTTTACAATATGGGGTTTTGAGGCTTCGATGTATTCTTGCCAAAGATCTATATTTTTTACTTTTGCAAAGTTTTTAGCTATCCATCCGGTTAGCCATTCGTTTATGGCTTTTACCACATAACTGCTGTCACTTACTATCTCAACATAGCAAGGTTCTTTTAAGAGTTTCAATCCTTCTATGACGGCTTTAAGCTCCATGCGATTATTTGTTGTATGCGCTTCCCCGCCGCTATATCTTTTTGTAGTGCCGTTATATGAAAGTATGCCGCCGTATCCGCCCGGGCCGGGATTGCCAAGGCTTGAGCCGTCACAATAGAGAGTTATCGCTTTTTTGCATTGCTTTTCCAAGCTCATCCTCCACTTTTATAGAATTAACCGCTTTACAGTTTGGACATCTTTTAAATGACATTGGAAATGCAACCCTGCATTCATCGCATATATATGAAAAAATAAGTGTTGCTTTATCATAGTTATTTTGTTTTGCTAAATTAAGCATATTTAGATTGAGCCTATCAGAGAAAGCAGGAATTTTGTCAGTATATCCTTTGATAAAAAAGATCTCATTTATGATGCTATCGTCTTTGATCATATCAAAATCTATTTTTTCTATATCCAAGAACCATATAATATCTATTATATCTGCTGTTTTTTTATTGTCATAAATACTCCATGCTTTTGCAGGATCAAGTTTAAATAACTGATCAATGATCACTCTGTATAAATTCGGGTATTTTTTATATAGCTCTACTAAGGCATCAATTTTTTCATTTTTAGAAATTGTTTTATCATAGATCAAACTTTCAAATTCAAAAAATGATTTTAGTTTCTCGGTATTTTCGCCTAATGTTTCAAGCGGGATCAATGTTTCTTTGGCGCTATTGAAATTATGTGTCAATTCATAAACAACACCAAGCGAATAGAGTACACTTTTGTTTCTAGGATATTTCGAAAGTATATCAAGATAGATAGACTCAGCCCTTTCTAAGAAGCCGGCATTTAGATAAGTATTGCCAAGGTATTCCATAAGTTCGTATTTCGGAAGCTCATCGGGGATATTTTTGATCAAAAAAAGATATATACTTATGGCTCTATGATATTCTCCGTTTTTTTCAAAGGCTTTTGCCAGCAAAGAGAGCGGAGTTAGCATATTTGGTTCATATTTTAAGTTTTTTGTATCTAAGCTGCATTCATTGCTTTCAAATTTTTCTAAAAAAAACAGAAGCGAATTATGCTCTTTTTGTTTCTTGTAAAATTCAAAAAAATATGCTGCAACTGCAACAAAGAATCCAATTAAAAAGATAATGAATATACTAAATAACGGATCGTTAAATTCCGGCAATATACCTTTTAAAATAGTTTTTCCTTTTATTGGATTGTTTCCTTGTACGGTAATTAATTATACCAAATTTGCTATAATGATGAGATGATAGATCCATCTTCGATAGAAAACTTAAAAAATACCATAGATATTGTTGATGTTATAGGCAATTACATAGAGCTAAAAAAAAGCGGCGCAAACTATAAGGCGTGCTGTCCTTTTCATGGCGAAAAAACAGCCAGCTTTGTTGTAAGCCCAAATAAGCAGATATATCACTGTTTTGGTTGCGGAGTAGGCGGAGATAGTATCAAATTTGTAATGGAGTTGGAAAAACTGACATATCCTGAAGCTGTAGAAAAAATAGCATCAAATTTTAATTTTACATTGCACTATACCGAGGGCAAAGGTGATCTTAGTGAAGCAAAAAGAGCTTTAGAGTCTTTAGAGTTATGGTACCGGAAAAATTTATCTTCCAAAAGCGAAGTATTGGCATATCTTCATAACAGGGGTGTAAATCAAAATTCTATAGAACAGTTTGGGATTGGTTTTGTAGGTGAAGGCAAAGATGTAATTAAATTTTTAGACTCAATGCTTGTTCCGTTTCATATTTCAGAAGAGATAGGGGTTTTAGCCAAAGGCGAAGGCGGAATTTATGCAAGATTAACCGATCGTATAACATTTCCTATATACAATCAAAGCGGCGCTATTGTTGGATTTGGCGGCAGAACTATCTCTAACCATCCGGCAAAATATATAAATTCGCCTCAAACAAAACTTTTTAACAAATCCAAACTTTTATACGGCTACAATATAGCAAAAGAACATATATATGCAAATAAAAAGATTATTATAACAGAAGGTTATCTTGATGTTATTATGCTTCATCAAGGCGGTTTTAAAGAAGCTGTTGCAACGCTTGGGACAGCTCTTACCCATGAGCATTTGCCGCTTTTACGAAAAGGCGATCCCAAAATTATACTTGCTTACGATGGAGATAAGGCGGGTGTTGCCGCAGCACTTAAAGCCGCTACTATGCTCTCAATCGCAGGATTTGACGGCGGAGTGGTGCTCTTCCCTGATAATGCAGATCCGGCAGATTTGATCGCCGCCTCTCAGACTTCACTAGTTGCGCAGCTTTTTAGGGAACAAAAGCCATTGGTTGAATTTGTGATACAAAGTTTGGCTTCAGGCTTTGATCTTTCCAATCCAAAAGAAAAAGAGAACGCATTTAATGCTATTAAAAGTTATATGAGCGGGCTTAGTGATATTATAAAAGATTCATATATGCCATATGCGTCTTCAGTTGTCGGTGTACCGATCTCTCTATTTCAAAAAGGTCAAAAAAAGAATTTTGCAGCAACAGTGGGCATTCAATCAAAAGAAGATACGGCAAAATTATGTTTTTTAAAATCTCTTTTAGAATATCCGGATATTGCTAGTATGGTCGGAAAATATATTCACCCTTCCATGCTTGGAGCATATCGATCTTACTATGATGTTATATGTCGAAATGACAAAGAACATGAACTCTCAAGAATGCTAAGTTTACGAGAAGACATTAAAATAATAGATAAAGATGAAATGCAAAGGTCTATCAGAGATTTTCTTATTAATTTCTATGAAGACAAACTAAAGAGTATCATAAATGATAAAAATATATCAACCGGCACAAAAATGCTGCAAATAAGAAAAATAAAAGCAGACATATTGCCCAGATTAAAACAAGGAGAACTCATAGAATATGAGAGCATTGGCATTATTTAGCGGAGGACTTGATAGTATGCTGGCTATCAAAACAGTTGTAGATATGGGTATAGAAGTAACCGCTCTTTACATAAAGATAGGTTTTGATGGCACAAAAGATATTGGCGATATACTAAGCTCCAGGGCGATGAAGGCAGGGGCAAGTGCATTTGAAATTATTGATGTAAGAGATGAGTATGTAGAAAAAATACTATTTGCGCCAAAATATGGATACGGCAAAAATTTCAATCCTTGTATAGATTGTCACGGATATATGTTTAGGATAGCAAAAGAGTTGCTTCCAAAATACAACGCTTCATTTATCATCACAGGAGAAGTTTTAGGACAACGCCCGATGAGCCAAAGAAGCGATGCCATTAGACTTGTTAGTAAATTGGCAAATGATATAGATGAAAAGTTGATTCTTCGTCCAATGTCGGCAAAACTGATGGAAGCAACAACCCCTGAAATTAAAGGCTGGATAAATAGAGATAATTTGCTTGATATTTCAGGACGCGGACGAGACAGACAGCTCGCTCTTGCAAAAGAATTCGGGTGGGAAGATTATGAAAGCCCGGGTGGCGGATGTCTGCTTACCGATCCATATTACTCACAAAAAATGAGAGAACATATAGCAAATGACAAGTTTGATATAGAGGATATAGAAGTTTTAAAATATGGAAGACATTTTA
Organism: Sulfurovum sp.; assembly: GCA_020721775.1. Classification (GTDB taxonomy): domain Bacteria; phylum Campylobacterota; class Campylobacteria; order Campylobacterales; family Sulfurovaceae; genus BN30871. Next base: position 459 of record DYLZ01000029.1, on the reverse strand, counting down.
GACTCCCCGATGGCGCGAAATTGATCGTCGGCAGGGATAAAGAAGATAATGACTCCTTGGAGAGTCTGCAAACTTCAAAATTTACAAGTTTTAAACTCCCTGTAATCGGTCCTTATTCACTAATCTCTAAAAATTCTACGACAAAAGACAAAGAGCTTGGGGCTAAAATAGCGTTAACTTATGCAAAGAATGATAAAAATAGCACATATGAGATTATCATTGGTGATGAGGTTGTCAAAGTAACTCCGTTTCCGTCAAAAAATGAGCCAAGAGAGTATTTTGCCATCAAAGATTAAGCATTTTTTAGGCTTTATTGATATACAATTTTATTTCTTAAGCTGTGGGGCATTAGCTCAGCTGGGAGAGCGCTTCGCTGGCAGCGAAGAGGTCAGCGGTTCGATCCCGCTATGCTCCACCAATTCTTTATCTCTCCTTTAAGTGCAAAATAGTTACATTTCA
>DYLZ01000028.1 GCA_020721775.1 Sulfurovum sp. | reverse complement strand
TTTTATTAATGTTTGATTAGTCAATATAAGATACAATGACGATTATGAATTTTATACAATAAAAAAGTTTAAATAACAAGGTGTTTTATGATAAAAAAAATTATTTTATTATTTGCAATTCTTGGTTCTTTTGTTTTTGCTGAAGGTTTTGGTCAAGTAAAAGAGCGGGTTTTTTTAAAACCGGAAGATGCATTTAAGATCGATGTTAAAAGCAATGGTAGCGGATTGAAAGCAAATATAACACTCGGAAATAATATATACATTTATCAAGATTCTATAAAGATTAGTATCTCTAAGCCTATAGTAAAAACATTGAAAATCGCATTACCGGCGCCAACTATTTTTCATGATCAAAAAATATATGAAAATGTATTATCTATTGATATCCCGGCATCTTTGTTGAAAGATGTTAGTGAAGATACTTATGAGCTTAGTGTTGCTTTTGAAGGATGTTCAAAGAGTGGTGTATGTTATGCGCCTATAAGCAAAAGTTTTACATTTGGAAACGGTGAGAGCGGATTTGTATCTAAGCTATCAAATCTTGCAGGCACTACCAATATGGCAGATATTGCTAAGGCTATAGAAAGTGAGAGTTCATGGTTTGTATTGTTATTGTTTTTTGTAGTTGGATTGCTTTTAGCGCTTACACCATGTATTTTCCCTATGATCCCGATACTAAGCTCTATTATCGTATCACAATCATCCGGCTCCAAACCGTCTTTATCGAAAGCATTTTTTATCTCACTTGTATATGTGATAGCAATGTCTCTGACATATGCTATTGTTGGAGTTATTGCAGGAATAGCGGGATTTGATATGCAAGCAGCAATGCAAAATCCTTTTATTTTGATCATTTTTGCATTACTATTTGTAGCTTTAGCAATGTCGTTGTTTGGATTTTATGAGATAGCTCTTCCGTCAAGATGGCAAACAAAGATATCAACTCTTAGCGACAATGCAGGGAGTCGCGGCGGAATAGCAGGAACGGCAATAATGGGTATGCTTTCAGCCCTTATCGTTGGACCATGTGTTGCTCCGGCACTTGGAGGGGCGATTTTATTTATATCTCAAAGCGGGGATGCTGTATTTGGCGGTTTAGCACTATTTATTATGAGCTTTGGCATGGGAGTTCCTCTTTTGTTAGTTGGAATAGGAGCAGGCAAATGGATGCCTAAACCTGGCGGATGGATGAGTTTGGTTAGCCGTTTTTTTGGTATAGTGATGTTGGCGCTTGCTATAATGATGATATCCCGTATAACAACACCGGCAGTTACGATGCTGCTTTCAAGTTTGCTTTCTCTTTTTACAGTTTACGGTATATATAAAAACAGAGATGAGTTTAGAAGCAGTATCGTAAAATTATTAGCATTTGCGATATCTGTTTCTCTTATCGCTTTATCTATAGTTTGGATCATTGGAGCAGTAAGTGGCGGCGTATCAACTTTAACTCCACTAAAGTATCAATCATTAGAAAATTCATCTCACGGTAAAAAGGGTTATAGTGTGGATATACTTTTGAGCGAAGTTAAGGCTTCGAAAAAGCCTGTAATTGTGGATTTTACAAAAGAGTCTTGCGCTGCTTGTAAAGAGTTAGACATTGTTACATTTGCAGATACGAATGTTAAAGAGGCATTTAAGGATTATACTTTTATACAAGTTGACCTCACAAATAATACGGAACAAGACCAGGAGATGTTAAAGCATTTTGGAATCTTTGGAACACCAAATATTTTGTTTTTTGACAAAAATGGAGAGTTTCAAAAGGATAAAACTATAACAGGCTTTATTGCGCCTGATAAATTGATACAGCATTTGAAAAGTATCAAATGAAAATAAAAATAAAGGCTATTTCCAACATATGATGGCTAAAATATAAATATAAATTAGGAAAATTACCATATGGGATATTTGCTGCAATTCTTATTTTCTTTCTTTCTAGTATCGTCTTTATTGTTTGGAAGTGAATTTAGTATTGCTTCTTATAATGTAGAAAATCTTTTTGATGCAAAATATCAAGGCAGTGAATACGATGATTATATTCCCGGCAAACACAATTGGAATGAGAGAACAGCACAGATAAAATTGCGAAACACTGCAGAAGTTATATGCGATATCAATAGTGATATTATAGGACTTCAAGAGATTGAAAATAGGTATGTATTTGATGAGCTTAAGAAATTACTTAAAGTTGCCGGATGTGAATATAGATATAGCGCAATTACAACTAAACCTTTCTCATCTGTTCAGGTGGCATTGCTCTCTCGTTATCCTATCGTTTCACAAAGAGAAATTGTGGTTTCTCCAAATCCAAAAGTTAGAAATATTTTAGAAGTTACGCTAGATATCGACTCAAAACCTTTTTTGGTTTTTGTAAATCACTGGAAATCAAAATCTGATGGCGGCAAAGAGAGTGCAAGGGTTAAAACCGCTGCGGTTTTGGCGCAAAGAATTACTAGACTTGGTCAAAATAGCGAATATGTAATAATAGGAGATTTAAATAGTAAGCATGACGCGCCAAATTCATTGGAGCCGGCGCTTAATGACACGGGTGGCATAACAGCCATCGGCGATATTATACATACATATAAAGATTCTACACCTATCGTTAAATCACAAATTATAAAACTTCCGAAAGGCTTTCATTATAATCTATGGAATGAGTTGCCTGCAAATAAGAGATGGAGCTATAGTTTTAAGAGCCAAAAAAGCGCTATTGATCATATAATAATTCCGCCTAGTCTATTTAATGGACATGGTATCGAATATAAGGACAACACATTTAGAGTGTTTGCGCCAAGATATTTGCTAAATAGATATGGCGGAATAAATAGATGGAAGATTAAAAATGGCAATCACACTGGGATTGGATACTCTGATCATTTGCCTATAATTGCTTTTTTCACAACTAAGCCATTTAAAATAATAAAAAATCAACAGTCAACAATACCAAAGAGGCAGATAGAATATTTCTATCAAATTGAGAGTCTACCAAGCGATATGTTAATTGAAAATGCAACTATTATTTGGGCTAGAAAAAATATCGCTATTATCAAGCAGACACCAAGTGGCAGAGGTATTGCTTTATACAAATGTCAAAATGGACTAAAGGTTGGAAATAAATATGATATTACCGTACATGAGATAAAAAATTATAAAGGTTTAAAAGAGATAATATCTATAAGTGCATCAAAGCCAAAAGGAATATCAAATATTATCCCATTTTTTAAAAATAATAAAAGTTTAAATTCTTTATTGAATCAAAATGAGATCCTAAAAGATATAGTCGGAGTATATAAAAATCATAAGATACATTTTACAAACGGCAAATCATTGCCGATTTTCTTTAAAATAAAAAATTTTACAATAAAAGATAATTCAAAAGTAAAGATACTTTATGGACATTTGGGGTACTATAAAGGAGCTGAAATTGTCATATATGACAAAAATGATATTGAGATTATGGAGTAAAAATGGCTTATTATACTTGGATACTTGCTTTTCATGTTCTTAGTTTTCTTAGTTGGATGGCTATGCTTTTTTATCTGCCTAGGTTGTTTGTTTATCATAGGGAGCATAATGACAATATGGGCTTTTTGGAAGTTGTTAAAATTCAAGAGTATAAACTCTATAAATACATAGGATTGCCGGCCCTTTGGGCAACGGTGCTTAGCGGTATAACACTTATGTTATTAAATCAAACTGTTTTTCAAGGCGGTTGGTTTTATATAAAACTGATATCTGTTGTTTTGCTTTTAGCTTACAGCTTTTCACTCGATTACTACAGAAAAGTTTTGGCAGGAGATCCAAATTTTAAAAGCGGAAAATTTTTTAGATTTTACAACGAAGTTCCAACTATTTTAAGTATCGTTATAGTCGCTATGGTCGTAGTTAAGCCATTCTGATATAATCATTTCCATTTTATGCTATAATCAAACAAAATATGATCAAAGGAGTCTATTATGGGGTTGCCTGAAATAAATTTAACTTTTTTAAACGATATTGTATCTGTACCTTTTCATATGCATCCGGCAATTGTGCATTTTGCCGTAAGTTTACCTATTGTTATTCTGCTAATTGAGATATTCAATCTCTTTCCTAGAAGGAGGATAGTTGATATTATCACTGTAGGGCTTTTTGGAATGCTTCTTTTTGTAATGATTGCCGTTTATATATCCGGTATAACTGACGGCAAGGAAGCATTTGAGCTTTTGGATAACAAAGGGCAAGATGCGCTTAAATCTCATAAAATTTTCGGAACATATATAATTCTTTTTGGCTTTACCTTGGTAGCTTTATTTAAAACATTGAGCTTGCTTACAAACAAAATATATTATAAAATGCTTTACATTGTAATATTGGCGCTATTTGTAGCTATTACTCTAAAACAAGGCAAAGACGGCGGAGAACTTGTCAATGTTTATGGTGTTAATGTGCAAAAAGCAAAAATACTTGAAGATGAGCTTTCCCTCCTACAAGTGAAATATGATGACCTAAATAGTTCATTTAGCGCCCTAAAGGCAAAAGAAGCTAATGCAACGGATATAAACAAATCGCAAGATTTAAACAGTACGGTTCAACCAATTGATGCAAATGCAACCAAGACATTACTTTAGTATATAACTTTTGATAAGTAGAGCCCGCTTGGTGGTGCTAGGGTTGTGGAGTGTTTTTTGTCTCCTTTTAATTGCTGAGTCAGCATTTCTAAGGAGATTTGATCCATTGCGTATTTCATAGAGGCTTCAACGATCATTCTGACCTGTGAGCGCAAGAATCTATTTGCCGATATTTTTATCAAGTTATAGTTTTTATATTTTTTGTATCCGGTTTTGTAAATAGTGCACATTGTATTTGTTTGGTTTTCATCTGTTTTGCAAAATAGTTTAAAATCATGCAATCCTTCAAATATCTTTAAAGCAGATTTGAGTTTTTGCTCATCAAAATTACTATAATAGCCAATATAGTTTTGTTCAAAGATATTTACAGACTTCGTTTTGAATATATAAATATACTCTCTTTTTTTGGCGTCAAATCTGGGATGGAAATTGTCATCTGCTGCAGTAATTTTTTTAATTTTGATATATTTTAATTTTTGATCGAGTTCTTTTTTTAGTTTGACTGTGTCATTCCAAAAATGGGGCAGATCAAAAGATATAATTTGATTTGTTGCATGAACGCCTTTATCCGTTCTGCCTGCGCCAACAATATTAGAATCTATTCCTAAGCTTTTAAGAGCGGCCTTTAAGCTATCAATGACAGTATCATGGGAACTTTTTTGGCTTTGAAAGCCAAAAAAGTGTGAGCCGTCATAGCTTATAGTTGCCTTTATTCGCATCAAAAAACTCTTTCAACCCTGTGTTTAAAAAGTAATCTCCCACCCGCTGCTATTGCTAAAACTCCAAAAATAAGCCAATAAATATTTCCATACTTTTCTAAAAAAGATGCGTAAATATACGATCCTAAACTAACTGCAAATATAATAGCATAAGAGTTGTTTGACTGATATCTAGAATGGATCATGCTAAATGATGCGATTGTTTTTAGTGTGATTATAGGCATGAGACTTATGAATAAAAAGAACAATATTCTATTTTTTTCTTTTTCATCTTTTAAAGTTCCACTCCAGTATTTACTTATCGATTGAAAGCTAATGTCATCTTTGTCACTTGTATCATAAGCTATGAGCTCGGCAAATTTTGCCTGTCTTAACTTGTCCTGATCATATGTGTATGCAAAACCGTCTTCGAGCATGAAATAACCCTGGGAATGAGGATCGTTTATTATCCTGCCGCTTTTTGCCAAAAAGATCTGCTCGCCTTTTTTTGCCAAAGGATTGTATATGACAATATCATGAAATTGCGTTTTGTCTTGCTTATTGATAAAAAGATAATAGTCATCAAATTTTTGTCCCAAAGAGTTTGGATCAATATTTAATTTTGCTTGCGATAGTTTTTCTATCTTAAATGCATTGTACATCTGTTTTGCAATAGGCATTGCAAAAAAAGATACTGCAAATAGAAGCGCAGAAAAAAGAAATGAAAGAATAATATATTTTTTAATGATTTCCGATGAGCTTACGCCAAAAGAATATAAAGCGCCTAATTCATTATCGTTTGATAGTCTAATGAGCGTTAAAGATACAGATGCAATAAATGAGACCGGCAGAGTATAGAAAATGATAGAAGGCAAAAAATATCCATAAAGTCTTGATATATCAATAAAATCAAGTTGGATCTGATTTGTAAGCATTGAAATTCTTATAAAATAGACAAGAGAAATAATTGCAAAAAAAGGCAGAAATATCATAAAAAATGTTTTGCTGAAATTTGAAGAGAGATAATCTTTTATCTTAGCCATGTATGATCATTTCTAGTATTTTATAAGCGTAGGAATCAAATATATACACTATAAAAGCAGCAAGAGTTAAAAACGGTATAAACGGTACGCCTTTGTCTCTGTAGATAAGTGATGGTATAAGAGCAAGAAGCGCAGATAAAAATATAGCTATAAAGAATAGCGGAAATCCAAGCAGTGCGCCCATTGTTGCTGCCACTATGATATCAGCTTCTCCCATCGTCTCTTTTTTTGCTATTTTTGAACTTATCCAAGAGATGGCAAATAAGCCAAATGCTGCAATCGCACCATTTATAATAGAGTCAAAAAACTTAGGATTAATAATAGCAAAAACTAAAGCCGCAAAATTTACGCTATCCGGAACTGCCATATGGTCAAAGTCTATCATGCTAAGAGCAAACAGGGAGGCAAAAGAAAAAAAGAGAAACGGAAGATACCATGTAAGTCCTATTTTGTAATATAATATTACAAATAATATGCCGGTAATTAGCTCTACAAGCGGATATCTTAAAGGTATTTTTGTTTGACAAAATGCGCACTTGCCTCTTAAAAAAACAAAAGATAATATCGGTATATTGTGCCACCATTTAAGAGGCGTTTTACATTTGGGACAATGAGATGCGGGAAATGCTATATTTTCTCCAAGCGGTATGCGATATATCACTACATTTAGAAAAGATCCTACTATGATTCCAAAAATAAATATCAATAAACCTATCATCAAAGTCCTCCAAATTTTCTATCAACCATGTGGTACTTTTCTATGATCTCTTCAAGCTCCGAAGAAGTGAAGTCCGGCCATAGAGTAGGAGTAAAAAATAGTTCGCTATAGCTTGTCTGCCAAAGTAAAAAATTACTCAATCTCTGTTCCCCGCTTGTTCTTATTAATAGATCTATATCGGTATATGGAGTATCTAGCGCTTTGGATATATTATCTTGATTTATCTCTCTATTTTGTTCAAGCAATTTTTTTACCGCTCTTGTTATCTCATCTCTGGCTCCATAGTTAAGAGCAAGTATTTGAGTTAGTTTCGTGTAGTTTTTAGTTTCTTCTTTTGTCGCATTTATCTGTTTTTGGAGTTTTGGCGAAAATTTAGACAGATCGCCTATCGTTTCAAATTTGACGCCGAATTTGTGATAAGTCTTAAGTTCCTTTTTTAGATATTTTTCAAGCAGTTTCATCAAAAAATCAACTTCCATTTTCGGCCGCTTCCAATTTTCGGTACTAAAAGCATACAATGTTACTGTTTTGATAGTCGGATGGTTGGAACAATACTCAGTTATCTCCCTGATAACCTCAGCACCCTTTTCGTGTCCTTTTGTGCGCGCTAGACCTCTTTCTTTAGCCCATCGTCCATTGCCGTCCATTATGATGGCTAAATTTGTAAGAGTATTTTTTTTCATTTTTAAAGTTCTTTTGCCATATTTAGAATATCAAGAGAGAGTGAGAGTTTATCTTTTTTACCAAGCGCAATTTCCCTCTCATCTGCTATCCATATAATCTCATTTTCATTGCTTCCAAAGCTGTTTTCATCTGAGATATGATTATAGCATACTGCATCAACGCCTTTTGTTTCTATGAGGTCATATGCATTTTTCAGACCGTTTTCTTTATCTGTTTCTGCTTTAAATGCAACGGTTTTGATGCCATTTTTGTTGATGGTTTTGAGAATATCAGGATTTTGTTTCACTTTAATTTCCCAATTATCGCCAATATCGTTTTTTTTGATCTTGCCGACTTGAGGATAAGAAGGGGTAAAATCAGCCACGGCTGCAACCATAAAAAGATACGGCTCTTTTTGTATCATGCCTATTGCATCAGGGTTATTTAGACTCGGTTTGCTCATTATGCCTTTTTTTGCAACACGCAAAGCATCTACGGTAAAATCAAGCATTTCAGAAGCGCTCTCTACATCAATAGTGTAAATATTTTTTGGCAGCTCATCATGTTTTGCCGCTGTAATTAGACATACATCGGCGCCTTTGAGATACAAAGCAGTAGCGATAGAATTTGCCATTTTGCCGCTTGAGTAATTTGAGATAAATCTCACATCATCTATCTTTTCTCGTGTCCCGCCACCGGTTACAACTACTCTTCTATTTTCCCAAAAACTCTCTTTCAAAAGTATTTTGGAACATTCCCAAAAAATTTCACTTGGCTCGGCTAAAGCGCCGTTTCCTGTATCTCCACACGCCAATAGTTTATTTTGCGGCTCTATTATGGAGATATCACTTACGGCTAACATCTTTAAAGAATTTTTTGTTTGATGATTTTCAAGCATATTTGTATTTGCAGCAGGCGCAATTATAATCGGTTTATTGCAGGCAAGCACTGTTTCAAGCAAGATATTATCCGCTATTCCTTTTGCCATTTTATTTATTGTATTCGCAGTTGCCGGAGCAATGACAAATAGATCACAATCTCTTGTTATCTCGATATGATTAAGACTATTTGCCCAGCTTTGTGTCTCTTTGGTTAAAACTTGATTTCTTGTTAAGGCTTCAAGTGTAAGCGGAGCTATAAACTCACATGCCGCTTCACTCATTACCACTCTTACTTCTGCGCCTGATCTTATAAAAAGTCTTACAATATCGCATGCTTTATATGCGGATATGCTGCCGGTTATTCCTAGAACTATTTTTTTACCTGTTAGATCTATACTCATTTTTTGATACCAAAAAATTTATAAAAAAAGTTTGCTATACTTTTTTGCATTGTTCTACTAATCACCAGATCGCCGCTATTTGGATCTTTTGTTACCGTTGTGCCTGCTGCTATCATCACATCATCCGGAATTGTAACAGGAGCCACAAGTTGGCTGTCACTTCCGATAAAAACATTTTTACCGATAACGGTTTTGTATTTTGCTTTGCCGTCATAGTTGCAAGTGATGGTTCCGGCCCCTATATTTGTTCCTTCATCAACACTCGCATCCCCTATATAGCTCAAATGTCCGGCTTTGACACCATTCAAATTTGACTTTTTAATTTCGACAAAATTGCCTATATGGGTATCAATTACAGTGCTATCCGGTCTGATTCGTGCCATCGGACCTATATCGCTATTTTCAACAGTAGAATTTTCGACAACACTTCCTGTTTTTATGTGAGAGTTTTTAATAATACAATTTCCAATGATACTAACGCCGTTTTCTATGATACATTCACCTTCAAAAGTAGCCCTGCTGTCGATGTATATGGTTTGAGGAAGACGCATGATAACACCTTCGCGCATCCAGTGCGACCTGATCCTTGCCTGCATGATCTCTTCGGCATGAGAAAGATCGAGTTTGGAGTTTACTCCTTTGAACTCCTCTTCATCCACATATATCGGTTTAACATGTTTTTTGTCTTTTACTGCCATTTCAATAATATCGGTTAGATAATACTCTTTTTGAGCATTGTTGTTTTTTAATGTCGGGATATACTTTTGAAGTAACGAACTCTTAACGCAATAAACACCCGCATTTACGCTTTTTGTTTTCAGTTGCTCTTCACTGCAATCTTTTTGTTCGACTATATGCTTTACTTCACCGTTTTCTATGATAACTCTGCCATATCCGCTTGGATCAAGAAGCTCTATAACGCTTATCGTTATATCGCTATCATTATCAATTAGCTTATGAAGTGCATTATTTGTAACAAGAGGCATATCACCGTTTAATATAAGCGTTTTTTCATATTTGGTTTTTACTCCCATCATCGCTCCACCGGTACCGGGAAAGTTGATAGCGTCTTGGATATGGAAGTTTATATTTGAGTAGTTATCTTTTATTTTAGCTTCGATCATAGAAGCTTCGTGAAAAAGCACTATGGTTATATCGTCACTTATCTTCTGTGCTGCTTCAATGGCATGAAATAGCATAGGTTTGCCTGATATTTCATGGAGCACTTTTGGCAGTTTTGATTTCATTCTTGTGCCTTGACCTGCAGCTAGGATAACAACACTTACATTCACTTTTTAGCCTTTTTGGATAAAATAAGATATATTAATTATCGTGATTATATCTTAGTTGTGATTAAAAATGAAGGATAAAAATGCAGTGCAAACACTTTGGGAGTTGCGGCGCTTGTAATTTATATAATTTAGATTATGAAAAGCAGCTCCAGCAAAAGAGTAAAAAAGTCTCTGAACTTATAGAATATGAAAATCTTTCGATCTTTACTTCGCCGAGGCAAAACTATAGAGCAAGAGCAGAATTTAGGATATGGCATGACGGAGATATATGTAACTATGCAATGACAAATATAGATAAAAACGGAGTTGTCACAATAGATGAATGTCATATGGTGTTAAAGCCGATAGAAAATCGTATGTGGAAATTGCTTGATATTATCAATTCATCAGAAATTTTAAAAAGAAAGCTTTTTGGTGTAGAGTTTTTAACTTCTACGATTGATGATGTTCTTATTACGATGCTTTATCACAAAAAACTTGACAATGAGTGGGTATCAGAGGCAAAAGAGTTAGAAAAGATTTTAAAAGCAAACATCATAGGCAGGAGCAGGGGACAAAAATTAGTTCTATCAAAAGAGTATATAACCGAAGAGTTGAGTATCGATAATATCAAGTATAAACATATCCAATATGACGGCGGATTTACGCAGCCAAATCCAAAAGTCAATGAAAAAATGATAAGTTGGGCAAAAGAGAAAGCAAAAAGTATCGGATATGGAGATCTGCTTGAGAGCTATTGCGGACTTGGTAATTTTACGCTTCCGCTCTCATCATGCTTTAATAAGGTTCTTGCAACAGAAGTTTCAAAAAAATCCATCTACAATGCTTTGGAAAATTGTGAGATAAACAATATAGAAAATATAAATTTTATAAGATTGTCAAGCGAAGAGATGAGTGAAGCGCTAGGCGGCGCAAGAGAATTTAATCGTCTAAAGGAGATAGAGTTAAAAGAGTTTAAATTTTCATGTGTGCTTGTAGATCCGCCAAGAGCCGGGTTGGATGATGATACGATCAAATTAATTTCAAGCATAGAGCATATTATATACATCTCTTGCAATCCTGAAACATTAGCAAGGGATTTGAGAGTTTTAAAAACTACCCATGACATAGTTGACGGAGCCGTCTTTGATCAATTTCCTTATACCAGCCACATAGAAAGCGGAGTATTTTTGAAGAAAAGATAGCATTCATTGTTATAAATACAAATAAATATAACTTTATAAGAATTTTTTAGGTTATCTATATTGTTTGTTTGATACAATTTTGGCCAAAACTTAATGAATGGATTTCAAAATGAAGAAAAGTTTTTTTATCGCCATAGTTTTGGCTTTATTTTTTAGCGGATGCAGCACAAAAGAGCATACGCTTTTTCAAGATGCAGTAAATGATCAGACACTCTCTTCTCCCTCTAGTATCTCATATACCAACAAAATAGCTCCCAGAGATAGATTGTCTGTAGAAGTTTTAAACAGAGATAAACCGGTAGTATTTAGCAGCATTAGCGCGCAAAACTACCAAGATCCGGTTCGCGGCTATACGGTATCAAATAGCGGTATTATTAATTTACCGCTAGTGGGCTACATAAAAATAGCAGGACTTAGCGAAAGCGAAGCAAGTAAACTGCTTGAAGAAGCATATAGAGAGTATCTAAGGTTTCCATTCGTTAAAGTGGATATTCTCAATCAAAGAGTTTATGTCATAGGCGAAGTGCAAAAGCCCGGCATTGTGCCTGTAACTAATGAGACATTAAACCTATTTGAGGCATTGGCTCAAGTCGGAGATTTTACCGATTATGCAAATAGAACAGATGTTAAGATCGTTACATACATAGATGGCAAACCTCGTATAAAAACTATAGATACCACTAATATAAACTCTATAGGAATGGCAAATCTGGCTTTAAAACCAAATGATATAATCTATATTCCACCAAGAGACATTAAAGTATATAATACATATTTAAAAGAGAGTGTGCCTTTGCTTGATACTATAAACAAACTTTTAACGCCGTTTGTCAATATAAAATACTTAGGAAACTAAAATATGAGAGCATTATCAGAATTAAAAACACAAGAAAACAGACAAGAAGATGAGATAGACTTAAAAGAGTTATGGCAAGTCATCGTCCGCCGCAAAGCCCTTATCGCCTCTGTCGCATCAGTGATATTTTTAGTCTCTATAGTCTATGCATATCTATCAACAAATATCTATTCCACATATGCATCGATAGAGATAGAAGAAAAATCAAAAACTTCTTTAATGCCAAGCGAAATTGATATTTTTGCCGGAAATATCGGAGGAGCTTCTGACATATATAACGAGATAGAGATACTCCAATCAAGAGAATTATTACTCAAGCTCATGAGCGTCTTACCTCTCAATACGAGATATTTTCGAGAAGGAGTACTCAGAGATACTGAACTGTATGATGATAGGCCTTTTGATCTTCAAATGAGCGGTATCTCTGAGAACATAAATGAAAATATTGTATTTGATATAGAAATAATCGACAAAAATAATTACAGTATCCATGCAGATATAGCAAAAAATTCAACAAAGCCTTTTGAAATCGACGGTAAATATAAATTTGGACAAACTGTCAAGACACCGTATTTTGCATTTATGCTCAAAGCTACAAAAGCTCTTGGCTTAGAAAACGGTTCATACAAGATCACATATCAATCAAACAAAAATAGCTTCATTGATGAATTTATCAGGCCAAATCTCAATGTATCACAGATAAACAAGCAAGCTTCTATTGTCAAGATCACATTTGAAGATAGCATTCCAAAAAGAGGTGTAGATATAGTTAATAATCTGGTTCGGTTATATTTTGACCAAAAACTTGATTTTCAAAGAGAAGAAGTAGAGCAAAAGCTAAAATTTGTAAACGAACAGCTTACTCTTACGCACAACGATCTATCCAAGTATCAAAAAGAGATCAAAGATTTCAAACAAGCAAACACCATTGCTACTATCCCCAACAGCGCATCTACCTTGCTGACCACTTTGGTTGATATTGATACTCAGATAGCGCAAGCTGACATGAAGCTTAATGTCCTAAAGGGATTGATAAACACTAGAAATATTTCATCTATATCTATCGATGCATTAGGTATAGTAGGCTCTCCGATAGCAAACAGTATAAGCGCTCTACAGCAAAAGAGTGCAGCAAGAGAAGCATTGCTTGCAGAATATACCCCAAAACACCCCGATGTCGTAAAGCTATCCGATGAGATCCAATCGCTTGAATCTTCCATAAAGGGTTCGATCGTAAGCCTTTACAGAAGTGTTCAAAAACAAAAAAATGATCTTGAAGCGACTAAAAAAACTTACGAAAGTTCTCTAAGTGATATGCCAAGCAAAGAGTTGGGTCTTATGAACCTTAGCCGCAATTTCCAAGTCAGTGAAAAGATGTACTCATATCTGCTTGAGAAAAAAGCAGAATTTGAGATCATGAATGCCGCAACCGTTTCAAAAAACAGAGTATTGGATAATGCCATACTCTATCCGAAGCCGATCAAGCCAAAAAGATCTTTGATAGCGGCAGTAGGCTTGATCTTAGGATTGATATTGGGTATATTTGCAGCATTTTTGAGGGAGTTTTTCAATAACAAGATCATAACCACGGAAGATGTGGAGCGTATCACAGATATTCCTGTGTATGGAGTGGTGCCTGACAATAAAACCGAAGAGACAGCCTTCATAGAATCGCTCAATATGATCCGTACCAATATGGAGTTTATCTCTTCTGATAGTAATAGCAAAGTCATCATGATAAGCTCCAATATCCCAGAAGAGGGCAAGACAACTATCTCAGCCAATCTATCACGCACTTTGGCAAAAGCAGATAAAAAAGTCGTTTTATTGGATCTCGATATGCGCAAATCCAAGCTGCTCAGAGAATTTCCTGATGTCAAAGTCAAAGCCGGGGTCAGTTCTATGCTTGTCGGTAAAGCTAAGCTTGACGATGTCATCGTACATATAGGGGAAAATCTAGATGTTATATTTGCAGGAAAAATTCCGCCAAATCCATCAGAGTTATTACTATCTCCAAATATAGAAAAGATTATAAATGAACTCAAAAATAGTTATGATTATATTATCATAGATACTGCACCTATCGGGCTTGTCACAGACACTATGATACTACTCAAAAAACATATTCATGACCTCTTTTTGGTGGTTATTAGATCCGATTTTACAGACAAGTCTCTGGTTGCGAATTTCAACAAAATGGTGCATAAGCATCATATGCACTCAGTGGGTATCATACTTAATGATATGAAGATCAGTAAGGGTAATAATTATTATGGTTATGGATATGGCTACGGATATGGGGCAGATGAGAAAACCAAATGATATTCTTTAGAAAAAGATCATCGAATCCATTGATCCGTACCGATTTTCATTCGCATTTGATCCCAGGCATTGATGACGGGGCGAAAGATATGGCACATTCGCTTGAGCTCATCAAGGAACTCTACGCTCTTGGGTACCGCAAGCTCATCACCACTCCGCATATCAAAAGCGGACAGTTTGACAACACTGCTGCCATCATCCGCCAAGGCCTTGATGAGCTTCGAGGCGAGTTTGTCAAAAACGGTATAGATATACATATCGAAGCTGCAGCTGAATACTATTATGATAAAACATTTTTGCAAGCTATAAGAGAAGATAATCTCTTGCATATCAACCGTCATGTGTTGTTCGAATTTTCTTATATGACACCTCCTATTGATCTTGAAGAGACCATCTATGAGCTTAAAGTGAGGGAATATATACCAGTCCTTGCCCATCCTGAGAGATATCTCTATTTTCATAGCAAACTAGATAGATATGAATATCTCAAACTCCTTGGTATCCGGTTTCAGATCAATCTTAATTCCCTAGTGGGCTACTATTCCAAGCCGGTCGAGCATGTTGCTAAGTATCTGAGTCAAAAAGGATATGTTGATTTTGTGGGCAGTGATACGCACCATGCTAAACATATTGATTCTCTTCAAAAGGTATTAAAGAGCAGTGAGTTGGATATGTTACTAAAAAACAATAAAATTTTAAATGACACCTTGATTGAAGGATTGAAATGATCATATTGGGTGAAAAATACAAATTTACCAAGATGGAAAAATCCAAACTAAATATAAAAAAAAGTGAGATACATTACATTAAAAATGTTCTTGAAGATCCTAATATTACGATAGAAAATATAAAAAACTATTTGAGCCGATTAAAACACAATATCATTATCATAAATGTACATTCAAAAGTGCACCAATCTATCATCACTTATTTGACAAATTTGCAATTTGAAAAAAACATATCATTTTGCACTATCGAGCATTTTTTGGAAACAAAACTTCAAAAATGTTACATACCCAATGAAAATGATAATTTGGATTTCTTAAATGACATCAAACCGTATTCCGGGTGGCAGTATTTCCAAAAAAGGTGTATCGATTATTTTGGATTGTTTTGGCTCTTCTTTTTCTCGTGGCCTGTAATGATCATATCTGCCATCAAGATCAAACAGCAAAGTCCGGGAAAAATACTATTTAGACAATCTAGAGTTGGCAGAAACAACCAAAAATTTCAATGCATCAAGTTTAGAAGTATGCATGAAAAAACAGAATATTTCAACCACTACACGCAGCAAAACGACCCGAGGATCTTCCCATGGGGGGATTTCATGAGGAAGAGTAGGATCGATGAACTCCCGCAGATGCTCAATATCCTAAAAGGCGAAATGCATCTCATAGGTCCTAGGGCAGAGTGGAATGAACTCGTCAAGGATTATGAAAAAAAGATACCCTATTATAACGAGCGGCATTTGGTAGCCCCGGGCATTACCGGATGGGCACAGGTAAATTATCCGTATGGAACAAACCTTGAAGATACGAGGCAAAAACTCATGTATGACCTTTATTATATCAAGTATTGGTCTTTGTGGTTGGAGCTTAAGATCGTATGGAAAACAGCCATGACGGTCATCGGCAGAGAGGGA
>DYLZ01000027.1:4549-16426 GCA_020721775.1 Sulfurovum sp. | reverse complement strand
CGTTTTTACTTCGCTTGAGCTATCAAAACACCCTCAAGCATAGCATCTATATCTCCATCTAAGATAGCATCCACATTTGAAAATGTTTGATTGCTTCTATTGTCTTTTACCTGCTGATATGGTGCTAGGACATATGATCTGATCTGATGCCCCCAGCCGATCTCGCTTTTTTCCACGCCATCAAGTTCAGCCTGTTTTTTTGCCATTTCGTACTCATAAAGGCGTGATCTTAGCATTTTCATAGCGCTTGCTTTGTTTTTGTGTTGGCTTCTATCGTTTTGGCACTGTACTACGATATTAGTTGGAATGTGTGTAATTCTGATAGCACTTTCAGTTTTGTTTACATGCTGACCGCCTGCGCCACTTGCGCGATATGTGTCTATCCTTATATCTTTATCTTCTATGACTATATCCACATCATCTTCTATTTCTGGGCTTACCATAACAGAAGTAAATGATGTATGTCTTTTGGCATTGCTGTCAAAAGGGGATATTCTTACAAGTCTATGAATGCCGTTTTCAACTTTTAAATATCCATAGGCATTTTCGCCTTTGATGATAAAAGTAGCATCTTTGATACCCGCCTCTTCGCCTGCTTGATAGTCAAGCTCTTCTACTTTAAAATCATGTCTCTCTGCCCATCTAAGATACATTCTATAAAGCATACTAGCCCAGTCTTGAGATTCTGTCCCACCGGCTCCGGGATGAATTGTCACTATGGCATTTGCGCTGTCATGTTTGCCGCTTAACATCATTTCTACTTCCAGAGAGTGTATTGCATTTTCTAGGCTTGGAGCATCTTCAAAAAGCATCTCAAGTGTTTCTTCATCTTTTTCTGCTTTTGCAAGTTCGAAGTATTCTACACCATCTTTTAAGGCATTGAAAGCAGAATTGTACTTTGTTAGAATGCGCTCTGTTCTAGTTTTTTCTTGTCCTATTTTTGCAACATTTTCGCTGTCGTTCCAAAAGTTTGAGTCTTGTTGAAGTTCTTCTATCTCTTTTAGCCTAGTACTTAAAATATCAGGTTTGACAATATGTGTAATGTTGTCCATTTTGATATTTAGAGATTTGAGCATCTCGCTATATTCATATGCATCCATTTGCTGTTTTGTCCTACTATTATAAAAATTTGATATTATTTTACCCTAATATTCTACAAGCGGAGGTTAGATATGATAGTGACAAAAACAATCGATGAGTTTAAAATTGCCAGAAAAACTCTTAAAGGATCCATTGGCTTTGTTCCGACCATGGGTGCATTACACAAAGGTCATTTGAGCCTTATTCAAAAAGCTAAAGAAGAAAACGAGTTTGTGGTCGTTTCCATTTTTGTAAATCCGACCCAATTCCTTGAAGGCGAGGATCTGGATAGATATCCTAAAAAAGAAGAAGCCGATAAGGAGATATGCAAACTTGCAGGCGTAGATATACTTTTTATGCCGACAAGTGATGTTATGTATAGTAATGATGAGCTGAAAATAATGGCACCAAAAATAAGAGGATATATCCTTGAAGGATCTAGCAGACCGGGACACTTTGACGGAGTGCTTCAAATAGTAATGAAACTTTTGAATTTAGTTGGCGCCGATAAGGCATACTTTGGAAAAAAAGATGCTCAGCAGCTTTCATTAATTACGCAAATGGCAAGAAATTATTTTTTAGAAACATCAATAATTCCATGCGATATTATAAGGGACAATGATGGACTGGCACTTAGCAGCAGAAATGTATATCTAAGCAAAGAAGAGAGGCAAGCGGCTTTGTTAATACCTAGATCATTACAAAGAGCATCAGAAAAGATCAGCTCGGGTGAATTTAACACTTCTAAAATAAAAAATAGTATGATAGATCTTTTAAGAGAAGGTGTGAGTGCTGTAGAATATGTAGAAATCGTCAATAGGGATTTTAAGTTAATTGACGAGATAGAGATTGGAAACACAATAATACTGGTTGCAGCAAAAGTAGGCACAACAAGACTTATTGATAATTTATGGATTTAGTGTAGTTTGATTATTCTCTTTGTGTAAAGCCTCAATGGTCGCTTTATTTGGGCTCAAATAGTTTAAAATTACAAGCATATCTATAATTTTTTTTGTTATAGGAACTGCTGTGGCCGATGCATAATAGTATGGAAACGGTCTATTTGGATTGATTACCAGTACGCCTATTGTATACTTGTGTCCTTTGTCATCATCGGCAAATCCTATAAAACTTGTTCTAAATGAATTTTGAGTATATCTTCCTTTGCTTATCATTTTTGCCGTTCCTGTTTTCCCCCCTACTATCAGACCGGGTGTTTTTGCTTGTGCCCCTGTTCCTTCTTCAACTGTTTTTATGAGTATTTTTTTCATTTGCGATGCTGTTTTAGCGCTTAGGATTCTTGTTTTTCTATTTTGAACTGCAGGTTTATATTTGATACCATTATGATCTTCTAGGTAATCGACCATATGAGGAGTAGTGATAATCCCATCATTATCAAATGCAGTATAAGCTTTGACCAGTTGTATAAATGATGCCATGAGACCATAGCCGTAAGAGCTGTTAGCTCTATATATTTTCTGATCCAGTTGTGCTGTAGACCTAAGAGAACCGACTAAATCTCTCGATAAATCTATACCGCTTGGTTTGGAGAGTCCAAATTTCACTAAACCATCTCTAAACTCTTTTCCGTTGAGCCTCCACGATATAAGAGATATGCCGACATTTGACGAATGAACTATAATGTCTTCTGCGCTGAGCGCCGCAAATCTATGCTCGCCATCCGTGATTTTATGTTTTCCGCCAACGTCGAGCTCCCCGTTGAATAGATTAAATACGGTATTAGGCGCTACTCTGCCCAGTTCAAGAGCAATTGCTAATGTCAAAGGTTTGAGTACGGATCCCGGCTCATAGAGGTATTCGCTAAATTTAGGATTCAAAGCATTTATATTATCTTTGGTAATATGGTTTGGATCGTATCTGTTTGAGCTTGCCATAACCAATACCTCTCCGCTTTTACTGTCAATGACTGTTGCTAGTATCTCATCGGCATTTGTCTCTATTTTCATTCCATCAAGCATAAGTTCAACATTTCTTTGAAGCTTAAGCGGTATTGTCAAATGAAGATCCATGCCGTCAACTCTTTGTTCTATTTTTGAAAAGTTATTATGGATGACATCTCCGACTACATCCCTTTTGCCTTCTATGATACCATTTTGTTGAAATTTTATATATTTATCGTATTTACGCTCAAGCCCTTGCATTCCTTTTGGTCTTATGTAATCTTTTTCGGTTTGCTTGCCGACATAACCCAGTATAGGAGACAGTGTATCACGAAGGGGAAAAACTCTATTTTCTCCTATCTCAACCACATCTAGACCATATACAATCTCAACACCGTTTTGTCTCTTTACGGGCTTTAGTATATTAAGGTTTCTAAGTTTACTTTTAAGGGATCTGAGTTGTGCAGCATGTCTTGTGTCAAGTGTTTTTGAGAGTATTATTTCTCCATTTTTTATTTTATGTCCATTTTTATCTATGAATTTATTTTTAACCTCTCTTTTTGGAATATCGCTATAAAGGCTAAATAGTGAGATAAACAACTCTTTATTGTCCGGGTTTATACTTTCGCTTCTTATGCTTGCTTGGTAAATTTTTTGACTTTTCGCAATCGTATAATTATCTTTTGAAATGATTTTACCCCGAATAGATCTATCGTTTATTATCGAAGTATGGTTTGGCAGATCTCTATCTGAAAATATCGTTTTTAATGTTGAAAATAAAAATATTAGAAATGCCGACACGAAAAATAAAAATAGAGATAATATTTTTGTACTTTTTTGTTGTATGTAATAATCGTTATTTATATCTTGATTCATTAGTTTCCAAGCGTAAGTTATAAAATTTATTTTTTAAATTAAAAGTATATTTTATTAAAATATCTCTTCGAGTTACACGAGATGAGCTAAGATTTTGAAAAATTTTGATAAAATTTAATTAAATTCTTTAAAATGGCGGCTTGGGCTTATGATCGATAAAACATTATATATATCCGTGGTGGTAGCTATGTTATTTTCACTGATCATGGTATTTTCACTATCAACTTATCCTGTACTTTATAATGAATATCCTGTATATCATTTTTTGATCAGGCAGATCATAGCGGTTTTGATAGGCTTTTTAATGATCATGGTTTTAAGTAAGCTTGATCCCGATAAATGGTTTAACAAAATAGGGCTTAGCGTTTTTTTACTTTTTTTCATCATTATGATCGCTATGCCGTTTTTGCCGACATCGATGGTTAGCGATACAGGCGGAGCCAAAAGATGGATCGGGTTTAGTTTTTTCAAGATAACGCCTGTTGAATTTTTTAAAGTCGGTTTTGTTTTTCTTTTATCTTGGAGTTTTCCAAGAAAAATACTTCATAGGCAAAATATGACTTTTTCTGAAGAATTTGCGGCATATCTGCCTTATCTTATAGTTTTTATGATATCGACTGTTTTGATCGCAGTTTTACAAAAAGATTTGGGGCAAATCATGGTTTTGGCTGCTACGCTTATGGTAATGTTTATTTTTGCGGGAAGCAGTTTAAAGTTCTTTTTATCCTTGATAGGTACAGGATTCGTAGGACTTATAATTCTTATAAAAACAGCGCCGTATAGGGTTCAACGGGTCATGGAGTGGTGGGCAACCGTTCAAGATCCTATACTTTTCGCATTGCCGAGCGATTTGAGTAATTCTCTTAGGGTTGATGCGATAGCCAAAGAATCATATCAAGTTTCAAATTCTCTAAATGCTATAAATCATGGTGGATTTTTTGGAACAGGGCTTGGAAACGGTCAGTTTAAGCTGGGATATTTGAGTGATGTGCATACAGATTTTGTGCTGGCAGGAGTAGCAGAAGAGCTTGGTTTTGTCGGTCTTGTTTTTGTTTTGATCTTGATGTTAACTATAATTTTTAGAATTTTTAAAATTGCATCAAAGCTGAAAAATCCGGTATATTCTCTGTTTTGCATAGGTGTTGCATTGCTCATAGGATTTGCATTTATTATTAATAGTTTTGGGATCGCAGGAGTTACGCCGGTTAAGGGTATAGCTGTTCCGTTTTTAAGTTATGGGGGTTCTCAGATATTGTCTCTTTCATTGGCAATAGGTATGGTTCTGATGGTTTCAAAGAAAATTTCTGCAAAATATGAAAATATAAATCCGGTTAAAGGCGAATAATATGTCAATAGTTATGACAGGTGGCGGGACAGGCGGACATTTAGCGATCATAAGAGCTGTCAAAGAAGAACTAAAAAAAGGGAAAATTATCTATATCGGTTCAATTTCCGGTCAAGATAAAGCTTGGTTCGAAAACGATAACGATTTTGAAAAAAAATATTTTTTACAAACAAGGGGCGTAGTAAATCAAGGACTTTTTGGAAAAATAAGATCTCTTTGGATGTTGGCTCGCGCGGTTGTGGATTCATATAAAATTTTAAAACAGGAAGATGTAAAAGTCGTTTTTTGTGTTGGTGGTTTTAGCGCCGCGCCGGCATCTATAGCTTCGATCATTGCCGGTATCCCGCTCGTTATCCATGAACAAAATGCGGTTATCGGTTCACTAAATCGCCGTTTGATGAAATATTCTAAAGCCTTTATATCATCATATATTGAAAATAGTCCTATAAAGAGTTATCCTGTAAAAAAAGAATTTTTTGAAACGGCTCGAACGAGAAAAAATGTCAAAAGTATCCTTTTTTTGGGCGGTTCCCAAGGCTCATTGGCTATAAACAATATAGCACTTTCATTAGCCCCTTGGCTAAATGATGAAAATATAAAAATTGTCCATCAAGCCGGTGAGAAAAATATAGACAATGTAAAAGCAAGATATAAAGAACTTGGCATTACTGCAGATGTGTTTGGATTTGCGAACAATATGCCGCAAATTATGTCAGAAGCAGATATTGCAGTTGCCAGAAGCGGCGCATCAACACTTTGGGAGCTTTGTGCAAATGATCTGCCTTCAATTTTTATACCTTATCCTTACGCTGCGGGTGATCACCAGTTTTTTAATGCAAAATTCTTAGTCGAACAAAATTTGGCTTTTGTGTTTAGAGAAAATGAAGTTAATATCGAGATGATCAAAAATATAATAAAAGAGAGTAAAGATCTGGAAATAAAAAGTAAAGCATTGAAAAATATAATTGATAAGAACGGTAGTAGACAAATAGCTGATCTGTTGCTTAAATTATCCTCTAAAGGCTAGTTTCACTACAATTTGGGTAAAATAATATCCACTTTACAACAGGGATCGATCCAATGGATATTAGGCAACAATTTTTAGATTTTTTTGCAAGCAAAGGTCACGAAGTGGTGCAGAGTTCACCTCTAGTTCCGGATGATGCTACTTTGCTATTTACAAATGCAGGTATGGTGCAATTTAAAAATATTTTTACAGGCATTGCTCCAATTCCTAAAAATCCCAAAGCAACTTCAAGTCAAACCTGTATAAGGGCAGGAGGAAAGCATAATGACCTTGATAATGTAGGTTACACAGCCAGACACCATACTTTTTTTGAAATGCTTGGAAATTTTTCATTTGGGGATTATTTTAAAAAAGAGGCTATTGCTTATGCGTGGGAATTTGTAACAGGGGAAAATTATCTTGCTCTACCGATAGAAAAGATTTGGGTAACGGTACATGATAGCGATGATGAAGCCTTTGAAATTTGGAGCAGCCATATAGATCCGAGTAGAATTGTTAGATTTGGCGATAAAGATAATTTTTGGCAAATGGGCGATACCGGACCATGCGGTCCTTGCAGTGAAATATTTTATGATCAAGGCGAAGAGAACTTTAATACTCCTGAAGACAAAATTGGCGGAGACGGAGATAGGTTCTTAGAAATTTGGAATCTAGTATTTATGCAGTATGAAAGAGACGAGAACGGTACTCTTCATCCGCTCCCAAAACCAAGTATCGATACGGGAATGGGACTAGAGAGAGTTGTTGCAATTAAAGAAGGCGTTCTAAACAATTATCATTCAACTCTTTTTATGCCTTATATTGAAGCTTTAGAGAAGTTAGTCGGCAAGAAATATGATTACAAAGATAAGCAAAGCGCAAGTTTTAGAGTAATTGCAGACCATTTGAGATCAGTCTCTTTCCTTTTGGCTCAAGGCGTAAATTTTGACAAAGAAGGCAGAGGATATGTTCTTCGCCGTATAATGAGAAGAGCTATAAGACATGGATATCTTCTAGGTTTAAGAGAGCCGTTTATGTACAAGCTTGCTGATGTGTTGGTTGATAAAATGTCTTCTCATTATGGATATCTCAAAGATAGACGAGAGCCCATTAAAAGCGCAATGAAACTTGAGGAAGAGAGATTTTTTGACACCATAGAAGCAGGAATCACGCTTTTTAATAAAGAGCTTGCAAATACAAAAGATATATTTAGCGGAGAAGTTGCATTTAAACTTTATGACACATACGGCTTCCCGCTTGATCTAACCGAAGATATGCTTAGAGAGTTAAAGATCGGTTTAGATAAAGATGAGTTTGAAAAATATATGACTATGCAAAGAGAGCAATCAAAAGCTTCATGGAAAGGAAGCGGCGATGCAATTGCAAACGGCGACTTTAAAAAACTAAAAGAAACATTTGGTATAAATAATTTTGTAGGATACGAGCATAAAAGCTATAAAAGTAAAGTTATAGCTCTTCTTGATGAAGATTTTAAAATAACAAATGAGATCACAACAAGCGGATGGGTAATGCTTGATAATACGCCTTTTTATCCTCAAAGTGGCGGACAAAGAGGTGATATTGGGACTCTTAATGATACTATTAGAGTGACAGATACTAAAAAGTTTTTAGATATCAATCTTAGTCATATCGAAGGTAAAGTTAAAGTCGGCGATACTATTGAGGCTATAGTTGATGATATTAGAGCGCAGATAGCAAAACACCACTCTGCAACCCACTTGCTTCATTCTGCGCTTAGGGAAATTCTCGGTGATCATGTAACTCAAGCGGGATCGCTTGTAGAAGAAAATCGTTTGAGATTTGACTTTTCACATCCGCAGGCGTTGAGCAATGAAGAGCTTGAAATGGTTGAGGCTTGGGTAAATGATAAGATAGATAGATCGATTCCAAGTAAAACAAATGTGATGGACATACAGAGCGCAAAAGAGAAAGGAGCAATGGCGCTGTTTGGCGAAAAATACGGTGAATATGTAAGAGTAGTGGAGTTTGGTGATTCTTCTATCGAACTTTGCGGTGGAACACATGTGGAAAATAGTTCCCAGATCGGTCAATTTATTATTTTAAAAGAGAGCGGAGTAAGCGCCGGAGTAAGAAGAATTGAAGCGATTTGCGGAAAAGAAGCTATCAACTATACTAAAAATATCAGAGCTCAATTAGAAGAGATAAAAACCGAATTAAAAAATCAAGATCCCATAAACGGTATCTCTAAATTAAAAGCGCAGATCAAATCTTTAAAACAAGAGTTGGAAGCTTCTTTAAATAGCCAAAAAAGCGAACTTCAAATAGAAGAGATAGATGGAATATCTGTAGCGATATCCGAAGTAAGATCAGGCGATATAAAAATCATGATAGATGATTTCAAAAATAAATTTGATAAAGCATTGATCATGCTAGTACAGCCAAAAGACGACAAAGTGCTTATCGCTTGCGGCAGTAAAGGAGTTTCTATAAAAGCCGGTGATTGGATCAAGAATATTGCGCCGATTCTTGGCGGTGGAGGCGGCGGTCGTGATGATTTTGCTCAAGCCGGCGGAAAAGAAGTATCCAAAATATCAGAAGCGCTTGCTGCATCAAGAGAATATATTAAAAATAATCTCAATGTATCAAAATGAACTAAACGCACTAAAAAAACAGAACCGTTTTAGAGAAAGATTCGTTTATGATAATAATTTGATCGATTTTGCAAGTAATGATTATTTGGGTTTAGCCCACAGTAAAGAACAATTTCAAAAAGCTATAGATCTTACCCTTAGGTATAATTATTTTGCTCCGAAGTCCAGTATGCTTGTTGGCGGCTATCATCAGATCCATCAAATGTTTGAAAATGAGATCAGTAAATTAAACGGGTTTGAGAACGCAATTGTTGTTGGCAGCGGGTTTCTGGCAAATTTTGCTCTCATAGAATCTCTTGTGCGTAAAGGCGATATGCTTTTTATAGACGAAGAGTATCACGCAAGCGGGATGGCAGCTCTGCCAAATATAAATGGCAGATTTATAAAATTCAGTCACAATTCACCTGATGATTTGCGAAGTAAGATATTGCAAACAAAAGCCAAAAGAATAATCATTGCAATTGAAGGTATTTATTCTATGAGCGGTGATATTTGCAAAAAAGAGTTTTTTGATATTGCAGATGAAGTAGGCGCCATACTTATAGTCGATGAAGCTCATAGCAGTGGAGTTTTGGGAGATAAACTCCTTGGCGTTTTTGATCATTACGGTATTTCGCCAAAACCAAATTATATTAAAATGGGAACGCTTGGTAAGGCGTACGGTAGTTATGGCGCGTATATCTTGGCTTCAGAAAATATCATTTCATTTTTAGAAAATAGGGCTAAACCTATTATCTACTCAACAGCGCCTTCTGTTTTTGATATAGCGTTAGCGCTTGTAAATATGAGATATATACAAGAAAATATTAAATTTTTTGTTGACGAGATAAGAGAGAGAAAAGATATACTTCGTGAGTTTGGATATGATATAAATTCTCTTATCGTTCCGGTAGAGCAAAAAAGCAACTTGCAGGCAATGCGCAATAAGGATCTTTTATTAAATGACGGCTTTCTGGTTGGCGCTATCAGACAGCCAACCGTTAAAGAGCCGATACTTAGAATTATTCCAAGGCTTGGCAGCAGTATCAAAGATTTGCAATTGCTTTTTACAAAACTTGCAAAATCGCTATAAATATTATACAAAATTTGCTACAATAAAACTAGAAAAAGCCTTAGGAGTCGATCAGCTTGAAAGCTCTATCAAAATTTTTTATCAAAGCAGCAGTTCTTTTATTCATCGGTCTGCTGGCGGCGGGTATTTATGCCTATACCATCATCTCATTGGACGCTAGAAAGCTCATAGAATATAAGCCGGAGCTTTCAACTGAAGTTATTGATAGAAACGGCGAGGTAGTTGCTTATGTATTTAAAGATCAACATCGTCTTTATGCCAAGTACGATGAAATGCCGAAAAAACTGGTTTATTCTCTAGTTGCTATTGAAGATAGCGGTTTTTTTGAGCATAAAGGCGTTAGCCCTGAAGCGATATTGAGAGCAATTTTTAAAGATATACAAGCCGGTAGTTTTGTAGAGGGCGGAAGTACGCTCACTCAGCAGCTTATAAAAAATACCTATTTGAGCAATGAAAAAAAGATAACTAGAAAAATAAAAGAGGCAATACTTGCGCTTAAAATAGAAAAAGCTTTAACAAAAGAGCAGATACTGGAAGTTTATCTGAATGAAATATTTTTCGGAAACGGCTATTATGGGGTTAGAACCGCAGCAAATGGATATTTTCATAAAAACTTGGATCAGTTGACACTAAAAGAGAGCGCAATGCTAGCCGGTATCCCAAATGCGCCAAGTTCTCTAAATCCTATAAAGTATTATGATAGAGCAAATAAAAGAGCGAATTTAGTTCTTATGCGACTAAAAAATTTAGGCTGGATAGATGAGCAGCAGTACAGTCAAGCAATAAATGAAAGACCTATTGTTTATAAAGAGAGTTTGACTAAAAATTTAGCTCCGTATGCTGTTGATGCTATAATAAAAGAGTATGAGCCGACATTTAGTGATATAAGAACGGGCGGGTATAAAATTTATACTACCCTTGATTTGAAGCTCCAAAGAGCTGCAAATGAAGCAGCGCTTAAAGCATACAATAATGCAAAAGCATACTCTTCAAACAATTCACTTAATGTTGCAGTTGTATCAATGGAGAGCTCAACAGGAAACATATTGGCAATGGTTGGTGGATATGATTATGCAAAAAGTCCGTTTAATCGTGCAGTCAACGCATTTAGACAGCCCGGATCGGCTTTTAAGCCTTTTATATATCAAGTAGCGCTTGATAGCGGTTATAATCCTGCTAGTGTACTTGACGATTCCCCAAGGTCATTTGAGATCATTCAAGGAAGTGGTAAGTCTACAATATGGAACCCGAAAAACTATGATGGAACAAATAAGGGATATATGACTTTGCGTCAAGCGCTTATTGAATCCAGAAATTTACCGATAATAAATTTAGTAGATACAATCGGGCTTGATACTGTTATAGATAAACTTGATTCTTTACAAATTGAAAATATGCCGCGCGTTATGTCTATTGCTCTTGGTTCATTAAGCGTTACGCCGCTTAAAATGGCACAGATATATTCTATATTTCCAAACGGCGGGAAAATGCTTACACCAAGACTGGTCGATAAAATAGTATCAAGGGATGGTGAAGTTGTTTTGCAGACTGAGATAAAAGAGGAAGGGAAGTTTACAATACCAAAACAAGCTTACCTTATGACATCAATGCTTCAAGATGTAGTTAGGCGAGGTACCGGCGCGGCAGCAAATGTTCGGGGGATTGAACTTGCAGGCAAAACAGGAACAACAAATAATAATGTTGATGCGTGGTTTTGTGGATATTCCCCTGAGATTACTACTGTTATATGGGTTGGGAGAGACGATAATAAACCGATGAATCATAGCATTACCGGAGGTAGAACTGTTGCCTCGGCTTTCAATATTTATTATAAAAAATTGATTTCAGCTTATCCTAGGACAAAAAGACATTTTGATATACCAGAAGGTGTTAAAACAGGAGAAATCGGAGGAGTAAGCGAGTATTATACAGATATATCACCATTGCCGACAGATCAAAACTTA
>DYLZ01000027.1:0-4449 GCA_020721775.1 Sulfurovum sp. | reverse complement strand
AGGAGTAAGCGAGTATTATACAGATATATCACCATTGCCGACAGATCAAAACTTACTTGATAATAATGCAACAGATATGAACACAACAGATATGAACACAACAGATAACACAAATGAAGATAATAATGACAACGAAGATAATAAGCCGCCATCAATAGATGAAATATTTAATAATGTCGTTCCTGACGAGCAGGGTGGAGGCATGTGATTATTTAAAGCTATTCTTCATAACTTGTTTAGCTTCCATGTTGAGTGTTTTAGTTTTAAGGTCGGCTCTTTTGTCATAGAGTTTTTTTCCTCTTGCCAGCGCTATCTGTACTTTAGCTTTATTTTTTTCATTAAAATATATCATGAGTGGAACTATGGTTAAACTCTTTTGAGTCGATGTTGTAAAAAGTTTATTTAACTCTTTTTTGTGAAGCAGCAGTTTTCGAGGAGTTCTGGTATCAGGCGCAAAATTTTTATAAACTGTTTCAAGATGAGATATATGAGCATTTGTCAGATATAATTCATTTTTTATAAATCTGCAATATGAATCTTTGAGATTTGCTCTTTTGGCTCTCAGGGCTTTTACCTCACTTCCGCCAAGCACAATCCCAGCTTCATAAGTATCAAGTATCTCATAATCATGTCTTGCTTTTTTATTTTGTGCAACTATATTTATTTCCATATTTTTTTAACTCTCTGTAAAATTTTTAATTTTAAAAAATGTACTGCCGCTTCCGCTAAAAAACCACTCTTTATCTTTTTGATTTTCCAGATTAGGATAGATCAGCTTTGCCGCTCTGTAAAGATCATTTAGTAAACTTCTATCACTTGAAGTCTCTTTTAGTATATCTCTAAATTTTAATTTTTTCCAATGTTCAAATTTTTTTGGCTCAATTTTATCTAAAAAGTTATTTTTGAATGCTTTATATACATCTGCCGTATCACACCCAAAGCTTGGGGTAAAAAGCTCTACTTTTATATCATCTTCTTCAAATGATTCGATAATTTCTCCAAAACCGCTAACATTAGCCGCCCTGTAATTATATATAAAAAAAGCAACATCAGCCCCTACAAGAGAACCTATCTTGGCAAGTGTTGGAGTATCAATATTCAAGTTGCATACCTTGTTTGTTAAAACCAAAAAAGATGCAGCATCGCTGCTTCCTCCGCCAAGTCCTGCAAGAGTAGGTATCCGCTTATCAACTACGACCTTGTGATGATGAAAAAAATCAAGTATATCTAAATTGCCGCAAAAATCATTAAGAGCAACAAATGCTTTATATATAGTATTGCTTTTGAGTTCTACATTATCTATGCCCTCAATTGTAAAAGATTCACATTTGCATGGAATAAAACTTATAGTATCGTATAAATCATCAACTCTTAGAAATCTAGAATTTATACTATGATATCCTTTTGAAAATCCGGTTATTTTAAGATATAGATTGACTTTAGCAAATGCTTTTATAGTGCACATTTATTACCTTTTAAACAACGGCATACGGTTTATTTTATAGACCACATTACCTTCTTCTATCTCTATAATAGAAAAAAAGTTAGCAGTAGCAACCAAATAGATCCCGTCATTTTTGATCGCAAAATCATCACGCATTAGCTTTTTGCCAAGTTCAATATCAATTTCATCTTTTAGATATCTGTTTCGTTCTAAACTGATAAAATCGAGAGGATCTAGCGCTTCTTCATTGTTGAATGTAAATTTGCCTTCATTTATTCTTTTAAGACTTGAGAGAGAGCCTAAAATACCAAGTTTTTTGCAAATAATTTCACCTAACGATCTTATGTATGTTCCCTCGCTAACTGTTGCTTCAAAGGTTAAAAAGGGATGATCATAGTTTGTCATTTTTATATCATATATGGTTGAAGTGATCTTTTTGAGATCTGTTTTAATGCCACTTCTGGCATTTTTGTATGATGCAATACCATCAACTTTTTTTGCGCAAAATTGCGGCGGATAATATGACAATACACCTTTAAGTGACAATATTGCATCTTCTACTATATTTTTTGTAAACTGTTTTATATTTTGTATATTTTTTACCTGTTCGATATCAAGTGAGGAAGAATCAGCGCCCAGCCAAATGGTTGCTCGGTATGTTTTTGGAGTTTTGTCTAAAAATCGGAAAAGTTTTGTATATTGTCCTGTGGCAACTATAAGGCAACCCGAGGCAAAAGGATCCAGTGTTCCGGAAAAGCCTATTTTTTTTGTATTGTATTTTCTTTTCAGTATATTCATATACCCATTTGATGAGAGAAAAATAGGTTTATTTACAACAAATAATCTATTCACAGCTGCACTCTTAAACAATTTGCACAAATGAGCTTAATATCTCTTTTTTGTTACCGCCGAAATTAATAAGAAGTTTATACTCTTTTCCGCTTTGGCTTATGCTTTGAACTATACCTATACCGAAGATCTTATGCTTAACCAAATCCCCTTTTTTGAAAAAAACGCTTTTCGTTATCTTTAAGCTGCTGTTTTGTATAAGTCCGGCTTCTCCTAAAAATCTGCTTTTTTGCATAATTTTTCTTTTACCTTTATAAAATCTACTATCACTATAACAGAGTGTCAAATGTGATTTTGCTCTTGTAATTGCAACATATCCCAATCGTCTCTCTTCTTCTATATTGCAGTCATCTCCAAATAGCGGAAAAAACTCTTCTTCTAAACCGATAACATAAACATATTCAAATTCCAGTCCTTTAGCGGCATGTATGCTCATGATAGAAATAGCATCGTTGGTGATATTATCCTGATCGCTTTGCAATGATATATTATTTAAAAGTTCTTCCAGCTGCAGATCCGGATTCAATAAAATACTTTCTTGGAAAAAACCGTAAAATTCATCAATATTTAAAACTCTCTCAAAACCATCGGGCAGACTTTGATAATATGCTTTGAGCTTGATCTTCTCTTCAAGCATATCAAGAAGACCGGAAAGTTTCCTCTCTTTTATTTCATCTTGAAGAATGATCAAATTTTCAAAAAGTTCATTTATGGCAAGAGCAGCTTTTTTGCCGAGCTCTTTTGATATTAGATCGCCATGATTTTTATAAAGCAAAAATATCGAACAGTTATTTTGTTCTGCAAGGTTTTGGAGTTTTTCAATTGATGTTTTACCTATACCTCTTTTTGGTTTATTGATTATTCTAAGAAGTGAAAAATCATCATCTAAATTTGTTAGTATTCTTAAGTATGATATGATGTCTTTTATTTCACTTCTTTCATAAAATCGTGTTCCGCCGATTAGTTTGTATGCAAGTCTCTCTTTAGTGAAGCCTTCTTCAAGAGAACGAGAAAGCGCATTTATTCTATAAAGAACCGCTATCTCTTTGGCGTCAATGCCTTTTTCTATCAATGATTTTATCTCTACCGCAATTGTTCTTGCTTCGTTACTCTCATTAATTGAGTGGATTATCTTTACACTTCCGCCTTCGCCCTTGTGGCTTATGAGCTTTTTGCCCAGTCTTGATGAGTTATGTTCGATAAGACTATTGGCAGCATCAATTATCTCTTTTTTAGATCTATAGTTTGTTTCCAGTTTTACGATTTTTGTATTTGAAAATTTTTTGGCAAATTCAAGTATATTTCTTATATTCGCTCCTCTCCAGCCGTATATGCTCTGGTCATCATCGCCCACTACGCACAGATTGTTGTGTTCGCTCGCTAAAAGCTCAAGCAGTTTAAATTGAAGCTCATTTGTGTCTTGATACTCATCTACCATGATATATGTATATTTTTTACTTATCTCGCGCCTAAGTTCATCTTCTTGATTTAAAATTTCATATGTAAGTTTTAGAAGATCATCAAAATCAACCAAATTATTTTCTTCTATGTTTTTCTGGTACTCTTTGTATATTTGCGCTATTTTTTGATATTCCGGAATTTGCGTTTTTTCTATGATCACAGACGGAGACAGGAGCGAGTTTTTGTATTTTGATATTTCAGATGCTGCCATTGATGCGCTAATGTCAAATTTTAACTCTTTGGCAATGTTTCTTATTATTCTTTTTTTATCATCGGTATCTATGATAACAAAGTTATTTTTTCTGCCGATCTTTTCGATATGAAATTTTAAAAATAGAAGTCCAAACTTATGAAAAGTACAAAGCAAGGGCGGATATATCTCTCTATTATTTAGCAGTTTTAATGCCCGCTCTCTCATCTCGCTCGCAGCTTTATTGGTAAATGTTAAAGTCAATGTATTTGCAGGATCAATGCCTACTTCACCTATTAGATACGCAAGTCTTGCCGTAAGAGTTTTTGTTTTTCCGCTCCCTGCGCCTGCTAGTATTAACATTGGTCCATCGATATGTTTTACCGCATCAAGTTGTTCTTTGTTTAAATTTTCCAAAGTTTCTACCATTTGTTTATAAATAATTGATTCTGATTATATCAAAAATAGATTAAAGGGTGCGATTTAATACATTGTGTCCTATAAA